>NZ_JBHYWP010000006.1:20210-61022 GCF_042751845.1 Streptomyces sp. NPDC059398
GGGGGGGGCCGCCCGTCCCGCTCCGGCCCCGCCGCCGACGCCGCGCCGCAGCCGTCAACCGCTCCGCCGTCAGCACCGCTCCGCCGCCCGCCTGTTTCGTCATGGCGCTGAACAATTTAGTATCCAGGGCGCCGCCGGAAAGCGACCCGGCGCCCGGCACTCAGAGCGGAGCAGACCGATGACAGCACCTGAAGGCCCCCTGGTCATCGGAGTGGACTCCTCCACCCAGTCGACCAAGGTGCTGGTCGTCGACGCCGCGACCGGCGAGGTCGTCGCGCGCGGGCAGGCCGCGCACACCGTCACGGGCAGCGGCGGCGCCCGCGAGAGCGATCCGGAGCAGTGGTGGGGGGCGCTCACCGACGCGCTCCAGCAGTGCGGACCCGCCGCGGGCCGGGCCGCCGCGATCTCGGTCGGCGGTCAGCAGCACGGGCTCGTGACGCTGGACTCGGCGGGACGGCCGGTACGTCCGGCGATGCTCTGGAACGACGTCCGCTCCGCGCCGCAGAGCGAGCGCCTCATCGGGCAGTTGGGCGCGGACACCTGGGCCGGGCGCACCGGAAGCCTGCCGGGCCCCGCCATGACCGTCACCAAATGGGCCTGGCTGCTGGAGAACGAGCCGGACGCCGCCCGCGCCACCGCCGCGGTCCGGCTCCCGCACGACTACCTCACCGAACGGCTCACCGGCCGGGGCACCACCGACCGCGGCGACGCGTCGGGCACGTCCTGGTGGGCCACCAGCACACAGGCGTACGACGAGGAGATCCTGCAGCTCGCCGGGGTCTCCCCCGAACTGCTGCCCGATGTGGTGGGGCCGTCGGAAGCGGCGGGCACGGTACGCGGACTGCCCGGCCTGCCGCTCGCCGCCGGAACCCTGGTGGCGCCGGGCACCGGTGACAACGCCGCAGCCGCTCTCGGCCTCGGGCTGCGTCCCGGCCGGCCCGTCCTCAGCCTCGGCACATCGGGCACGGTGTACGCGGTGTCGAGGCGGCGGCCCGTCGATCCCTCGGGCACGGTCTCCGGTTTCGCCGACGCGCGGGGCGACTGGCTGCCGCTCGCCTGCACCCTCAACTGCACCCTGGCCGTGGACCGGATCGCCGCACTGCTCCAGCTGGACCGGGAGGCCGTCGAGCCCGGCGACGGCCCGGTGGTCCTGCCCTTTCTCGGCGGTGAGCGCACACCTCATCTGCCGCAGGCGGCGGGGCTGATGTACGGGCTGCGCCACGACACGACGGGCGGCCAGCTCCTCCAGGCCGCCTACGACGGCGCGGTCCACGCGCTGCTCGCCGCCCTGGACCGGGTCCTGGACGAGGAGGCCGACCCCGGCGCTCCGCTGCTGCTGATCGGCGGCGGGGCCCAGGGCACCGCCTGGCGGGAGACCGTACGGCGGCTGTCGGGGCGGCCGGTCCAGGTGCCCGAGGCGAAGGAGCTGGTGGCACTCGGCGCGGCGGCGCAGGCCGCTGGGCTGCTGCTCGGCGAGGACGCGGCCGAGGTCGCACGCCGCTGGGACACCACGCGGGGCCCCCGGTACGAGCCGCTCGCCGTGGACGAACCGGCTCTGCACCGGATCGGTGCCGTCCTCGCGGACGCGGATCCGCTGCTGCGCGGGGGCGAGCACCGGGGCTGACCGAACCGGCACCGGCCGCACCGGGCAACTCCCCCCGCTCCGCGAGCACATCGGCCTCTTCCGTCCCTCCCGTCCCTGCCCGTACGGTTGGCGGGCGGGACTCGTGCCGGTCGACGGACACAGGGAGTCGGAGAATGCCGGGGGAATCGGACCCAGGACTGCGGCGCGACGCCATCGGGCTGCGCGAGGTCCTCTTCCAGAGCATCACGGCCATGGCGCCCGCGGCGGCCGTCGCCGCGTCGATCCCGTCGGGCGCCGCCTTCGCGGGCGGCAGTCTGCCGCTCTCGGTGCTGGTGGCACTGGTGGCCTGTCTGTTCACCGCGTCGTGCGTGGCCGAGCTGGCACGGCAACTGCCCGCCGCCGGCTCGGTGGCGACGTACTCCGCACGCGGACTGCACCCGGCGGTCGGGTTCCTGGTCGGCTGGGGCTATGTCTTCGTCGAGGCGCTGGTGCCCGCGCTGCTCCTGCTCCAGCTGGGCTTCACCACGGGGGGCACCCTGCACCAGGAGTGGGCCTCGTACCCGGCGGATCTGTGGTGGCCGTGGTCCCTGGCGGGCGCGGTGGTCATCGCCCTGGCCGGTTTCTACGGCGTCCGGGCCTCGGCCCGCTTCGGCACCCTACTCGGCGTCTTCGAAGTGCTCGTCCTGCTGGTCTTCGCCGTCCTGCTGATCGTGAAGGCCGGGGACGCCAACACCCTCTCGGTGTTCGGCACTTCGCACACCGCCCATGGATACACGGGGGCCGGCGGGGTCTTCGCCGGATCCGTCTACACAGTGCTTGCCTTCGCCGGGTTCGAGGCGGCCGCACCGCTCGCCGAGGAGGCACGCGACCCGCGGCGCACCATGCGGCGGGCGGTGCTCGGGGCGGCCCTGGCGATCGGCCTGTTCTACGTCCTGACCACCTACGCCATGTCGGTGTACTTCGGCCCGGACCGGTTCGCCGGGTTCGGGGTCGCGGGGGCCGCGTCCTGGGAGGGGGTGGCGCGCGCCTCGTTCGGGTTCTTCTGGGTGCTGCTCTTCCTCGCCGTCGTCAACTCGACCATTGCCAACGCCAACGCGTGCGCGAACGTGTCGACGCGTACCGCTTTCGCGCTCGGGCGGATCGGGGTGTTCCCGCGCCCGTTCGCCCGGGTCCATCCCCGCCACCGCTCCCCCGTCACGGGGGTCGCGGCCCAGTTCGCCGTGGCAGTGGCCGCCGTGCTGGGGCTCGGTCTCGCGTACGGCCCGGAGACCGCCTTCGCGCTGCTCGCCACGGTGATCGTGACGGTGGTCATCGGCGTGTACATCGTCGTCAACCTGGCGTGTGCCGGGTACTTCCTGCGGCGCAGGCGCGATCTGTTCCGCCCGGTGCCGCATCTGCTCTTCCCGGTGCTGGGCATCGCCGCCTTCGTCCCGGCGCTCCTGACGGCGGCCGGGATCCCGGCCTTCGACTTCGTCTCCCCGCTGAAGCCGCCCGTCTCGTACGCGGGACCGGTGGTCGGCGGCTGGATGCTGGCCGGTGTGGTGGTGCTGGCCGTGCTGGTGCGCAGACACCCCGCGCGGCTCGCCGAGACGGGCCGGGTGCATCTGGACGGGCCGCCGGTCCCGGCCGGGGTCCGGAACCAGGAGGGTCGCAGCGGCGTTACCGGGGAAGACGACCCGACGCACCACACGACCGACGAGACAGGAGAGTTGCCCGCATGAGTGATCCGCGCATCCTGACAGTGCGGCCCAACGAGGGTGAGTACGCCTGGACGTTCGGCGGGGCGGCCCCGGTGGCCCGCATCGCCCCCGGCACCGTCCTCGATCTGTTCACCGAGGACTGCTTCGCGGGACGGGTGCGCTCCGAGAAGGACCTGGTCTCCGAGGTCTGCGAGTTCCCCTTCCTCAACCCGCAGACCGGCCCCTTCCACATCGAGGGCGCCGAGCCCGGCGACACGGTGGCCGTGCACTTTGTGTCGGTCGAACCGGCCCGGGACTGGGCCGCGTCGACGACCGTCCCGCTCTTCGGCGCGCTGACCTCCACCCACACGACGGCCACCCTGCAGCCCCCGCTGCCCGAGGTCGTATGGATGTGGGAGCTGGACCGCGAGCGGCGCACCTGTCTCTTCCGGGCGCGGGACAGCGACATCGAGGTCGCCCTGCCGATGGACCCGATGCACGGGACGGTGGGGGTGGCCCCGGCCAATCTGGAGGTGCGCTCCGCGCTGGTGCCCGACGCGCACGGCGGGAACATGGACACACCCGAGATGCGGGCGGGTGTCACCTGCTATCTGGGGGTGAACGTCGAAGGCGCCCTGCTCAGCCTCGGCGACGGGCACGCCCGGCAGGGCGAGGGCGAGACCTGCGGGGTGGCCGTGGAGTGCGCCATGAACACCGTCGTCGTGGTCGAGCTGCTGAAGGGCGTGGCGACACCCTGGCCCCGTCTGGAGTCGGACACCCATCTGATGTCGACCGGATCGGCCCGCCCGCTGGAGGACGCCTTCCGGATCTCCCAGCTCGACCTGGTCCAGTGGATGGCGCGCGACTACGGTCTGTCCGAACTGGACGCGTACCAGCTGCTCTCCCAGGCGGGCGAGGCCCCGCTCGGCAATGTCTGCGACACCAACTACACCTGTGTCGCGAAGATCCGCAAGGAATGGCTGCCCGCGGGAGAACCGCACCGCGGTCTGCACCGTCATCTCAGGGAGACCGCGGCGACACTCCCCCGGCTCTGAGGCCGCACCGGGCCGCTTCGCCGGCAGACAGACGTTCCCCCCACCCCAGGAGAGACAGATGGCCCCCAACGCACCGGGTCCCAGCCGCAGACGGCTGCTGCAGAGCGCGGCGTTCGTGGCCGCCGCGAGCGCCCTGCTGCCCGCGACCGACGCGGACGCGGACAGCGCGACGGACACCGACTACCCGACCGCCCACTGGCACCCCGCGTCGACCGCCAACTACACCGCCTCCACCCGCCCTTCGGCCTATCTGGTGGACCGGGTGGTCATCCACGTCACCCAGGAGACCTTCGCCGACACCCTGGCCATCTTCCAGGACCCGGCGAAAGCGGTCACCGCCCACTACGTGGTGCGCTCCGACGACGGGTACATCGCGCAGTGCGTCCGGGAGCACGACATCGCCTGGCACGCGGGGAACTGGGGCTACAACACCCGCAGCATCGGTATCGAGCACGAGGGCTGGGTCGACAAGCCCGAGTACTTCACCGACGCCCTGTACGAGAAGTCCGCGGCGCTCACGGCGTCCGTCTGCGACCGGTACGCGATTCCCAAGGACCGCACGCACATCATCGGGCACGTCGAAGTCCCGGGCACCGACCACACCGACCCCGGCCCCCACTGGGACTGGGTGCGCTATCTGCGGCTGGTCAACTCCGCCTGACGGGACGCTTGCCCGCTCCCGCCGCCGGGGCGACGATGGCGGGGCGACGATGGCCCTGGCCGGTGCACCGGGGCCGGGGAGGCCGAGTTGACCGACACATGGGTGGCTCTGGAGGCGGGAGCCGATCCCGCGCGGCGCCGCAGGGCGCTGCGCGGGGCGTACGAGTCGTTCGCCGCAGCGGGGCGCGTCGAGCGGCCGGTGCGCGCCGGGGTCGCGGAGTCCTGGCGGCGCTCGGCCCGCGCACGGGTCAGCCGCGAGGGGACGGCGCATGTCGAGATGGACGACGACGGGCTCGCGGCATACCGGGACGGCCATCCGCTGGCCCGGGTGATGCCGCTGTTCCGCGAGCTGATGGGCGCCTACGCGATGGACGGCGAACATCTGCTGGCGGTGTGCGACGCCCATGGGCGGCTGCTCTGGGTGGAGGGGCACGCGACGCCCCGCAGACAGGCCGGCCTGATGAACTTCGTCCCGGGGGCGCGCTGGGCGGAGGCGGCGACCGGGACCAACGCGCCCGGCACCGCCATCGCCGTCGACCGCCCCGTCCAGGTCTTCGCGGCCGAACACTTCCAGCGGCCCGCCCACCCGTGGACGTGCGCCGCGGCGCCGGTCCACGATCCGGGCACCGGACGGGTGCTGGGCGCCGTGGACATCACCGGCGGCGACCGGCTGGCCCACCCGCACAGCCTGGCCTTCGTCGGCGCGGTCGCACGGGCCGCCGAGTCACAGCTCGCGCTGCTCGCGCCGCCGCCCGCACCCGGCTCCGTACAGCTGTCGGTGCTGGGGCGGGACGCCGCGCTCCTGGTGGCGGACGGCCGCACGTACGGGCTCAGCCGGCGGCACAGCGAGATCCTCACGGTGCTCGCCCAGCGCCCGGAGGGTGTCACCGGGGACGAGTTGCTGGTCGAGCTGTACGAGGACGAGTCGGTCACCCCGGTCACCCTGCGCGCGGAACTGTTCCGGCTGCGCGGGCTGCTCGGCCCGGACCTGCTGCGGTCGCGTCCCTACCGGCTGGCCGGGCCGGTCGGCACCGACTTCGCCCGGGTGGCACGCCTGCTGGCGTCCGGGGCGGTGACCTCGGCGATGAACGCGTACGCCGGGCCGCCGCTGCCCGGATCGCGGGCGCCCGCCGTGGTCCGGCTGCGCAGGCGCCTCGCCGACCAGCTGCGGGAGGCGCTGATCGCACGCGGGGATCCGGGGCTGCTCGCGGACTGGGCGTACAGCCCGTGGGGCGAGGACGACCTCCCCGTCTGGCAGGCGCTGGCCACGGCGCTGCCCGCCCGGCAGCGGTCGTCCGCCGTGTCACGGGTGCGTGAGCTCGACGCCTGGCAGCGTTCCTGAGCACGGCCGTCTTCCCCCGACTGCCTCTCCCGTACTGCGCGGTCGCCCGGTGCTCCTTACTGTCGGCTGATAGAGCACGTGCCCGGCGGTGCGGCACGGCCGGCCGGCAGCCACCGCGGACCGGTGCGGCGCCGCCGCCGGGGCGCGACCGCATGGAGTGTCCACGCGTCAGCCGGACGCCCGAACCGGAGGAGTCCCCATGCCTGAGCTGTTCATCGGCGGCATCTGGCAGGCCGCCGCTGACGGGGGGCTCCGCGAAATCCGCTGCCCCGCCGACGGCACCCTGGTCGCGACGGTCGACGAGGGCGGGACGCGGGACGCGTCGGCCGCGGTCGCCGCGGCGCGTGAGGCGTTCGACCGCGGCCCGTGGCCTGCCACCCCCGCCGCCGAGCGGGGCGCGCTGCTGCTGCGGGTCGCCGCCCTGATCGAACGCGACCAGGACGCGCTCGCCCGCGCCGAGTCCCTGGACACCGGGAAGCGGCTCGTGGAGAGCGAGTACGACATGGCGGACATCGCCAACTGCTTCCGCTACTTCGGCAATCTGGTGGCGTCCGGTGGCACCGACCGCATCGTCGACACCGGGGACCCCGGCATCGACAGCCGGGTCGTGCATGAACCGGTCGGGGTGTGCGCGCTCATCACGCCCTGGAACTATCCGCTGCTGCAGACCGCCTGGAAGGTCGCCCCCGCGCTCGGGGCGGGCAACACGTTCGTACTGAAGCCGAGCGAACTGACCCCGCACACCGCCGTCTTCCTGATGCGGCTGCTGGCCGAGGCCGGGCTGCCCGACGGAGCGGCGAACCTGGTGCTCGGCACCGGGCCGGACGTCGGCGCCCCCCTCAGTGAGGATCCGCGGGTCGACATGGTGTCGTTCACCGGCGGACTGGTCACCGGGCGCCGCATCATGGCCGCCGCGGCCCCCACGGTGAAGAAGGTCGCCCTGGAACTCGGCGGCAAGAACCCCAACATCGTCTTCGCGGACGCGGAGTACGAGAGCGCGGTCGACTACGCCCTGACCGCCGTGTTCCTCCACTCCGGCCAGGTCTGCTCGGCCGGGGCGCGGCTCCTCGTCCAGGACGAGCTGCACGACCGGTTCGTCGAGGACGTGGTGGCCGGGGCGCGGGCCATCCGGCTGGGCGGCCCCTTCGACGAGAACGCCCGTACCGGTCCGCTGATCTCGGCGGCACACCGCGAGAAGGTGGAGGCCTATGTGGCGGCGGGGGTGGCCGAGGGCGCGGTGCTCCGGTGCGGGGGCGCGCGGCCGGACGACCCGGCGCTCGACGACGGCTTCTACTACCTGCCGACGGTGCTGGACGAGTGCACCCGGGAGATGTCCGTGGTGCGCGACGAGTCGTTCGGGCCGGTCCTGACCGTCGAGCGGTTCCGCGACGAGGACGAGGCGGTCGCCCTCGCCAACGACACGGTCTACGGGCTGTCCGGCGGGGTCTGGTCCCAGGACGTGGGCCGGGCCCACCGGGTGGCGTCCCGGATGCGGGCGGGCACCGTATGGATCAACGACTTCCAGCCGTATGTGCCGCAGGCGGAGTGGGGCGGGATGAAACAGTCGGGCTTCGGGCGCGAGCTGGGCCCCGCGGGTCTCGCGGAGTACCAGGAGGCCAAACATGTGTGGCGCAATCTGTCGCCGCGTCCGCTGCGGTGGTTCGAGTGAACCGGGACGGCGCCGGGACGGACGGCGCCGCACCGGAGCCCGCGGACGCCGCCCGTACCCAGAACCAGCACGACGACGACTCGCTCTCGGCCTTCGGCTACAAACCCGAACTCAAGCGCACCCTCGGCAACTTCCACACCTTCGCCGCCGGGATCAGCTACATCTCGATCCTGACCGGCACCTTCCAGCTCTTCTACTTCGGGGTCAGCTTCGGCGGGCCCGCCTACTGGTGGTCCTGGCCGATGGTCTTCGTCGGCCAGCTGATGGTGGCCCTCTGCTTCTGCGAGCTGGCCGCCCGGTATCCGGTGGCCGGCTCGGTCTACAACTGGGCGAAGAAGCTCGGCGGCCCGCACATCGGCTGGCTGGGCGGCTGGATGATGATGACCGCCACGATGGTCTCGCTGGCCGCCGTGGCGCTCGCGTACCAGATCACGCTGCCGCAGATCTCATCGACGTTCCAGTTCATCGGCAACGGCAGCGGCAAGACGGACGCCGCGGAGAACGCCGTCCTGCTGGGCAGCGTACTGATCCTCTTCACCACCCTGGTCAACGCCTTCGGGGTCAAGCTGATGGCCAGGATCAACTCCGCGGGAGTCATGGTCGAGCTGATCGCGGCCGTCGTACTGATCATCCTGCTGGCCGCGCACATCACCAGGGGCCCCGCCGCGATCACCCAGACCCATGGCATCGGCGCCGGGCAGACCCTGGGCTACCTCCGCGCGTTCCTGACCGCGTCGCTCGCCTCCGCGTATGTGATGTACGGCTTCGACACGGCGTCCTCGCTCGGGGAGGAGAGCGTCGATCCCAGCCGGAACGCCCCGCGGGCGATCCTTCGGGCCCTGTTCTTCTCGTTCCTGCTCGGCGGGCTCATCCTGCTCTTCGCGCTGCTGGCCGTCCCCGATCTGACGTCGAAGAAGCTGTCCGCGGACGGTCTGCAGTACGTGGTGCTCTCCACGCTCGGTTCGACGGTCGGCCAGATCGTGCTGTGGTGCGTGGTCATCGCCATCACGGTCTGCGAACTCGCGGTACACGCGGCGGGCATCCGGCTGGCGTTCGCGATGGCCCGCGACAACTGTCTGCCGGCTTCGTCGCTGCTCGCCCGGGTCAGCCCGCGGTTCAAGACACCGGTCCTGCCCGCGATCATCATCGGGGTCGTCGGCATCGTCATCCTGGTGATCAACATCAATCAGCCGCAGATCTTCTCGGTGATCACGAGCATCGCGATCATCATGATCTACGTGGCGTATCTGATGGTCACCACGCCGATGCTGATCCGGCGGCTGCGCGGCACCTGGGAGCCGGTCGAGGGCCGCTTCTCGCTCGGCCGCTTCGGACTTCCCGTCAACATCCTCGCGGTGCTGTGGGGCTTCGCCATGTCGCTCAATCTGGCCTGGCCTCGCAGCCAGGTCTACAACGCGACGGGCCCGCACCACTGGTACCTGCAGTGGGGCGCGTTCGTCTTCATCGGGATCGTGGGCGGCGGGGGGTTCGCGTACTACTGGTTCGTCCAGCGCAAGAAGGCCGGCGTACTGGACGCGCACCGCGCCGTCCTGAAGGAACCGCCGCCGCCCACCGCGTGAACCGGTCCGCCCCGGGGCCACCGGCCGTCCGCCCCGCCCCTCCACTCCCTCCCGCCTCTCCCTCCCCGTCGAATCCCCTGATCTGGAGCAGCGATGTCCGAGGAAACACCCGAACGCGCCGACGAGCGCGGTGCGTACGACTACGTGGTGGTGGGCGGCGGGACCGCGGGCGCGGTCATCGCGGCCCGGCTGAGCGAGGACCCCTCGGTCACCGTCTGTGTGCTGGAGGCGGGGCCTTCGGACGCCGGCGACGACAATGTGCTGCAACTCGACCGATGGATGGAGCTCCTTGAGTCCGGCTACGACTGGGACTACCCGGTGGAGCCGCAGGAGAACGGCAACAGCTTCATGCGGCACGCCCGCGCCAAGGTGCTGGGCGGCTGCTCGTCGCACAACTCCTGCATCGCCTTCTGGGCCCCGGCCGAGGACCTCGACGAGTGGGGCGCGCTGGGCTGTACGGGATGGAGCGCGGCGGACTGCTTCCCGCTCTACCGGCGGCTGGAGAGCAACGACGCTCCCGGTGACCACCACGGCCGCTCCGGCCCTGTCACCATTCGTACCGTCCCGCCGGCCGACCCGTGCGGTGTGGCGCTGCTCGACGCCTGCTCGGAAGCGGGGATCCCCCGTACACCGTTCAACACGGGGCGGACCGTGGTGCGCGGGGCCGACTGGTTCCAGATCAACGCCCGTACGGACGGCACGCGTTCGTCGGCATCGGTCTCGTATCTGCACCCGGTGCTCGCGGAGCGGCCGAACCTGGAGATCCGGACCGGCCTCCAGGCCAGGCGGCTGCTCTTCGACGCGCACGAACGCTGCACGGGTGTCGAGTATCTGGAGCCCGACACCATCCACAGCGGCTCGGTGACCGCACGGCGTGAGGTGATCGTCAGCTGCGGGGCCATCGATTCACCGAAGCTGCTGATGCTCTCCGGCATCGGACCTGCTGGGCATCTGCGGGAGAACGGGATCGGCGTACGGGTGGACTCCCCCGGGGTGGGGTCGCATCTCCAGGACCACCCGGAGGGCGTGATCATGTGGGAGGCGAAGCAGCCCATGGTCACCTCGTCCACCCAGTGGTGGGAGATCGGGATCTTCTCCGACACCGAACCGGACCTGGACCGGCCCGACCTGATGTTCCACTACGGCTCGGTGCCCTTCGACATGAACACCTACCGGCGCGGCTATCCGACGACGGACAACGCGTTCTGCCTCACGCCGAACGTCACCCGGGCCCGCTCGATGGGCACGGTACGGCTGCGCACCCGCGACTTCCGCGACAAGCCCCGGGTCGATCCGCGTTACTTCACCGACGACCACGACATCCGGGTGATGACCTACGGGCTGCGGCTCGCGCGGAAGATCGTCTCCCAGGCGCCGATGGCCGACTGGGCGGGCCCCGAGCTGGCGCCGGGGCCGGCCGTGCGCTCCGACGACGAGCTGTTCTCGTACATCCGGGAGACCCACAACACCGTGTACCACCCGGCCGGGACGGTCCGGATGGGCGCGCCGGGGGACCCGGAATCGCCGCTCGATCCGCAGCTGCGCGTGAAGGGCGTCACCGGGCTGCGGGTCGCCGACGCCTCGGTCATGCCGTTCCTGCCGACCGTGAATCCCTGCATCACCACCATGATGATCGGCGAGAAGTGCGCCGACATGATCAAGGAGGGCTGACCGGAGAACTGAGGGCTGAGGGCTGAAACAGGAAGTCCGCCGTCGCAACGTGGTCGCAACGTCGCGCTCCCTACCCTCGGCTCCGAGCGCCGTCCGACGGCGGGCGGCGCGGATTCCGGGAGGCCACTGACATGACCCGTTACGCAGCGCCGGGTACCGAGGGCGCGATCGTCTCGTACGAGTCGCGCTACGACCACTGGATCGGCGGGGAGTTCGTCCCGCCCGCACGCGGGCAGTACTTCGAGAACCCGAGCCCGGTCAACGGCAGGCCGTTCACGGAGATCGCCCGCGGCACCGCCGAGGACGTCGAACGCGCCCTGGACGCGGCGCATGCGGCGGCCCCCGGCTGGGGGCGCACCCCGGCGGGTGACAGGGCCACCGTCCTCAACCGGATCGCCGACCGGATGGAGGCGCATCTGGAGGAGCTGGCGGTCGCCGAGAGCTGGGAGAACGGCAAGCCCGTCCGCGAGACGCTGGCTGCCGACATCCCGCTCGCCATCGACCACTTCCGCTATTTCGCGGGCGCGCTGCGGGCCCAGGAGGGGACGCTCAGCGAGATCGACGACGACACCGTCGCGTACCACTTCCACGAGCCGCTCGGTGTGGTCGGCCAGATCATCCCGTGGAACTTCCCGATCCTGATGGCGACCTGGAAGCTCGCACCGGCGCTGGCCGCGGGGAACGCGGTGGTGCTCAAGCCCGCCGAACAGACCCCGGCCTCCATCCACTTCCTGATGGGCCTGATCGCCGATCTGCTGCCGGCCGGTGTGGTCAACATCGTCAACGGCTTCGGCGCCGAGGCGGGCAAGCCGCTGGCGTCGAGCCCGCGGGTGGCGAAGATCGCGTTCACCGGCGAGACCACCACCGGGCGGCTGATCATGCAGTACGCCTCCGAGAACATCAAACCGGTCACACTCGAACTCGGCGGCAAGTCACCGAACATCTTCTTCGACGACGTGTGGTCGGCGGACGACGACTTCCGCGACAAGGCACTTGAGGGCTTCACGATGTTCGCGCTCAACCAGGGCGAGGTGTGCACCTGCCCTTCGCGCGCGCTGATCCAGAGCGGTCACTACAGCGAGTTCCTGGAAGCGGGCATCGCACGCACCGAGCAGATCCAGCCGGGCCACCCCCTGGACACCGACACCATGATCGGCGCGCAGGCCTCCAACGACCAGCTGCAGAAGATCCTTTCGTATCTGGACATCGGCCGGCAGGAGGGCGCGAAGGTCCTCACCGGAGGCCGGCGCGTCGAGTACGACGGCGAACTGGCCGGCGGATACTACGTCCAGCCGACGGTCTTCGAGGGCGACAACCGGATGCGGGTCTTCCAGGAGGAGATCTTCGGCCCGGTGGTCGCCGTCACGTCCTTCTCCGACTTCGACGACGCGATCAGCACGGCCAACGACACGCTGTACGGGCTCGGCGCCGGCGTATGGACCAGGGACATGAACACGGCCTACCGTGCCGGCCGCGCCATCCAGGCGGGCCGCGTCTGGACGAACTGCTACCACGCCTACCCCGCGCACGCGGCCTTCGGCGGCTACAAGCAGTCGGGGATCGGGCGGGAGAACCACCGGATGATGCTCGACCACTACCAGCAGACGAAGAACCTGCTGGTGTCCTACTCGCCGAAGAAGCTGGGGTTCTTCTGACACGGCTGTCCCGTAATCCCTGGCGGGCGCACGGAAAGCAGGCCAGGGCGGCCCCGGGCCACCGGGCCCTCGCGGGTGTTCGCAGGGGCCGGGACCGGGACTTCCCCACGATCGCCGGTTCGGCCGACCGGCGATCGTGGCCTGTGCCCGCGGGCCCGCGCGGCGTCTACTCCCGGGACGCGTCCACCTCCCAAGGATCATCCTGGCCGACCCGCGGCACGGCCCTCAGTACGAAGGAGGTGATCGCCTCGGCGAGGTCGGCCGGAGCTTCCAGCGGGATCAGGTGACCCGTGTGAGGGATCACCACGAAGTCGGCTCCGGAAAGATAAGGCAGCAGGTGCTCGATGAGCACGCCGACCGGCTCGACACGGTCGTTCTCTCCGGCGACGACCAGCGCGGGCACCCTGATCAGGCGGGTGTGCCCGGTGATGTCCTCTGCGATGCCGTGCAGCGGCCACTCCGTACGGGCGGCGCCGGCGCCGGCACGTGAATCGGCCGCGATCCGTTGCTTGACCGATTCGGGCAGCTCGGTCGCGGTGAGAATGTTGTCCCGCACTCCGGCGACGGACTCGTCGGAGTCGTAGGCATGGGAGAGGTCTTCCTGGTACTGGGGGGTGATCTCCGCGGCGGGCTTCGCCGGGCCGGAGCCGACGAGGACGATCCCCCGGAGGCCGGTGGGCCGGGCCGCCGCGACCAGTTGGGCGACCTTGCCGCCCATGGAATGTCCGACGAGGAGGTAATCGGTGACACCCGCGTCGGCGATCACGGCGAGCGTGTCGTCCGCGAGCCGGCGCAGCGTGCAGGGGCCGGGCAGACCGCTTGAGCGGCTCCACCCACGGAAGTCCGGGGTGAGTACGTCATGTCCCGGAAGGCGATCGACGACGAGGTCCCAGGTGCGGGCGGATCCACCCCAGTAGTGCAGGAACACCAGAGTCGGTCCGGTCCCCGGCCGGTGGTCGTAAGCGGGCAGCAGGGACTGTGGTGCCGTGTTCATCGCGATTCCCTCGATCGGTGTGCCGTGGCGGATCTTCCGCGTATCCATTGAATGTCCGCGGGACGTCCCGGGCATCGGCGTGACTGGTCGCCCCATGGTGGAAACTGGACACATGACCGCGATCCGGCAGATGACCTACCAGCCCGTCGGGCGTGACGCCGCCGCTGTCGAGACGATGACGTTCGACCGGCTTCGCGAGCTCAACGACGGCGGCACACAACGTGCCGACTTCCATGTACTCGCCGTCGTCGACGCCGGACAGGGATCCGTCATGGTCGACTTCCTCCGGCACCCGCTCGGGAAGCGGTCCGCGGTATGGCTCCCTCCTGGCACGGTGCACCGGTGGGACGAAATCGCGGGCGTGGCAGGGCACATCGTGCTGTTCGTCCCCACCGCACCGGTCACCCACACCACCCGCGAACTCGTCGCAACCCCGGACACGGACGCGCGGTGGACCGTCCCCGACGCCGAATGGCCGTACGTCGACGCCGCGCGGAACCATCTCCTCCTCGAAGCATCCGCCCCGCCCGGAGACGTATCGGCGGAGCTGCCACGGATCCTGCTCTCCGCGCTCATCGCCCGGCTCCGGCCGCCGCACTCCGAAGCACGGCCGGCGAATCCGGTGTTCAGTCTGTTCCGGTCCAGTGTCGAAGCGCACTTCCGGGAGCACCACGACGCCGGGTACTACGCCCGGTCCCTGGGGTACGCGCCCCGCACCCTCTCCAGAGCGGCGCAGCAGGCCACCGGCCGCACGGCGAAGGCGTACATCGCCGATCGGATCGTCCTGGAAGCCAAACGGCTCCTCGCTCACGACCGCCTCACCGCGGCCGGCTGCGCCGGCGCGCTCGGCTTCCCCGACGCGTCCAACTTCTCGGTGTTCTTCCGGAGGGCGACAGGTGTCCGCCCGGGCGCCTGGCGGACCACGGAGATCACACAGCCGCGCACGGGCCTCACCTCGGTCTGATTCCGCCGCCGCGGGACCCCGAGAGCCTGCGCTGCCGCAGGTGAAATGCCGGGTGAAACACCAACGGAAGTAGCAGGTGCGCGACCGGACGCCGTACGGAGGGCGCCGCTTGACGTCCTTCTGGGCGGGCCCTAGCGTGCGGCCATGAGCGAGCCGTTGACCAGCCCCGGCGAGGGTTTCCACCCACACCTGCACGATTCACCTGACCACGCGGCGGCACCGCTGCGCACCCGGTTGCACCACATCCGGGCGGGCTCCCTGGACGGCGGCACGGCACAGACCGACGGGATGCGCCGGTTCGCGGCCATCAGCGGGACGACGACCGGTTCCGAGAAACTCTGGATGGGCGAGACCCGCGTCGCGGCCGCGACCTCATCGTCCGACCACCACCACGGCGAGTCCGAGACCGCCATCTATGTGGTGAGCGGTCACCCCGAGTTCGTCTTCCTGGATGATTCGGGCCAGGGGCCGGAGGAGGTACGGCTGCGTACCGGGCCCGGTGACTATGTCTTCGTCCCGCCGTTCGTACCGCACCGGGAGGAGAACCCCGACCCCGACGACGAGGCCGTTGTCGTCATCGCCCGCAGCACTCAGGAGGCGATCGTGGTGAACCTCGCCGGGTTGTACGCGCTGCCGACCGCGCAGACCTGACCCACCCGCCCGGTCCCCGGCGGCCCTTCTCGCGGGCAGCGTCCTGACCGGGCCGGCGGGTGACCGACGACCGGGTCCTCCCCCTGGGCAGACCTCTTGACAAAGAGAGTGCGGCCTATCGATCATAGAACTCACGTCTGACAACGTTGTCATCACCTCGGGAGCGACGTGACCCAGTTGAATCGCAGGCACTTCCTGTCCAGTGGGATCGCCGTCGCAGGCGGTGGAGTCCTCGGTGCGTTCGGGCTCTCCGACGTCGCGGCCGCCGCCCAGGGCGGCCCGGCAGGCACCGGCCCCCTCCGCAGCCACGGCCACGAGATCACCAGCGGCTGGACCTTCGCGGCCGCCGACGGCGCCGGCCTGCACGGTGAGGGGCTGGCCGGCGCCGGGCACATCGCCGGGATGAAGCCGGCCGTCGTGCCGGGGACACCGCTCACCAGCATGATCGCCAACGGCGAGTACCCCGATCCCCTCTACGGCCACATCGTGACCGATACGGTCCCGGACACCCTCAAGGACACCGGCTACTGGTACCGGGTCGCCTTCCCCGTACCGCGGCTGATCCCGGGCCAGCGGTTCTGGCTGCAGTTCGAGGGCATCAACTACCTGGGAACCATCTGGCTCAACGGCACCGAAGTGGGCACCATCGAGGGGGCGTACAGGCGCGGTGTCTTCGATGTCACGGACATCGTCGCGAAGGCGCACGGTACGGCCCATCTCGCGGTGCTGGTCGGCAAGCTGGAGTACACCGACCCCCCGTCGCTGCCGAGCTACGCCAGCGGCGTCACCCGCGGCGGCCACAACGGCGGCAAGACCGGGATCACCCTGAAGAACGGGCCGACAGCCTTCTGTACGGCGGGCTGGGACTGGCTGCCCACCATCCCCGACCGGGACCTCGGTATCTGGCAGCCGGTCACCTGGTCCACCACCGGGCCGGTCCGGCTGACCGACGTCCGCGTCGACCCCACGCTCTCCGCCGATCTCCGTACGGCCGACATCGCGATCGACCTCGCCCTCGACAGCGCCTTCGACAAGGCCAGGGCCGTGGTGGTGAAGGGGTCCATCGACGGTCACGCATTCGAACGGACCGTCACCGTGCCGGCCGGCTCGTCCTCGGTCACCCTGACGTCGAAGGACATCACCTGCCTGCGGCTGGATCGCCCGAAGCTGTGGTGGCCCAACGGCTACGGTGACCCCTACCGCTACCGGCTGGCGATCGGCGTCGAGTCCGGTGGCCAGGTCCACGACGAACGTACGGTGGACTTCGGCGTCCGGCGGATCGAGTACACCAAGCCGATCCAGTCACCGTCGGGCTCCCCGGCCGACTGCCTGGCGATCACCGTCAACAACCAGCCGATCCTGGTGATGGGCGGCAACTGGGGCCTGGACGAGGCACTCAGGCGTATTCCGCGGGAACGGCTGCGGGAGCAGGTGAGGCTGCACCGCGACGCCAACCTCAACCTGATCCGGAACTGGAACGGCCAGAGCAGCACCGAGGACTTCTTCGATGCCTGCGACGCGTACGGCATCCTCGTCTGGCAGGACTTCTTCTGCTCGACCGAGGGCCCCCCGCCGGGGAACGTCGCCCGTGACCTGGACAACATCCGCGACTGCATCGTGCGGTTCCGCAACCACCCCTCGGTCCTGCTCTGGTGCGGCGGCAACGAGGGCCCGCCGCCGCAGCAGCTCATCGACGGCCTGGACTCGCTGGTCGCCGAACTCGACCCCAAGCGCGCCGTGCTGACGAGTTCGGCCGGGGACACCGGCAAGGACCCGATCGGCGGGTACAGCTCGGGCGGGCCGTACCACTGGGTCACTCCGAGCACCCACTTCTCCCTCAACGACGGCACGCACTGGCCCCCGTTCCACAACGAGGTCGGCTCGTACTCGATACCCACGCTGGAGTTCATCAGGAAGATGCTCCCGGAGGCGTCGTGGGAGCACCCGGACGACTTCTGGGCCGACCGGGACGTCAACGGCAACGGGGGCAACGGCGGCGGCGCCGGCTATCTGCGGCTCACCGCGGAGCGCTACGGCGAAGTGCTCAACCTGCCGGACTTCGCCCGCAAGTCCCAGCTGATGAACTACGAGTGCACCAAGGCGATCTACGAGGCGCACGCCGCGAACATGGAGAGCGCCGCCGAGAACAAGCCGTATCCGCGCACCGGTGTCATCATGTGGATGACCAACCCCGCGCAGCCCAGCTTCGTCTGGCAGATGTACAGCCACGACCTGGAGGCGCATGCGACGTTCTACGCGGTCCAGCACGCGTGCCGGCGGGTGAACGTGATCCTCAACAGCCAGACCCTTGATGTGGTGGTGGCCAACCACACCCGCTCGGTGGTGCGGGGCACCGTCGCCGTCACGCTCCACGACCTGAACGGGGCCGCTTTCGCCCACACTTCCCTGCGCGTCGGTGGAGCGGATGCGTCCGACCACACCGTGATCGGCTCCATCGCCTCACAGCTCAAGGACGCACCGTCCGAAGTCGCTTTCGTCCGGCTCGTGTTCAGCGACGCGCACGGCAAGGAACTGGTCCGTAACTTCTACTGGGCCGAGAATCCGGCCCGCGCCGCGGGATTCGAGAGCCTGGACGAGGCACCTGCGGCCGCCGTCTCCGTCGTGGCCGGCACGGAGCACGGACGGGACGGACTCGGCCTGTCGGTGGAGGTCGAGAACACCGGCCGGGCCGTGGCGCTGATGCTGCATCTTCAGGTGTACGACACCAGGACCGGTGAACGCGTCCTGCCCGCCACGTTCAGCGACAACTACCTCAACCTGGTGGGCGGCGAATCCCGCACGGTCCGGGTACAGCTCGACGACGACCAGATCCGGCACCACCGGGACGTCGGTGTACGGATCGACGGCTGGAAGATCGACCAGCGGGCCTCCCGGCTGCGGGGGCACGGGGTCGCCGTGACCTTCAACCAGGCGGCACTCGCGACCCACCCGTCCAAGAAGACCTTCGGCGGGTAACCGGGACGCGTGGGTGGGCCGGTCCCGTCCGGCCCGCCCACGGTTCTGGCTCTGCCTGTGCTCTCGCAGCGGCTGCGCCGGTCTGTCGTACGGAACCGTCCAGGGGCGCGGCACGCGAGCGTCAGGAAAGCATGGCCGCCCGGTCGGCCTCACTGCGCAGAACGCAGAACTCATTGCCTTCGGGATCGGCGAGGACCGCCCAGCCCGAACCGTCGGGATTCCGGCGATCCGCGACAAAGGTGGCTCCGAGGCCCAGCAGCCGGTCCACCTCCTGATCGCGTGAGGTCTCGGGGCGCAGACACAGATGGAGCCGGTTCTTGACCGTCTTGGCGTCCGGCACCTGGTTGAAGTACAGCACCGGGCCCTCCGCAAGCAGCACCTGGGTCTCCAGGTCACCCGGCCTGTCCTCGGGGTGCTGCGGGCGGCCGGTCACCCGGCTCCAGAACCGGGCCAGCCCGTAGGCGTCCGCACAGTCGATCGCGACGTTCTGCAGTACCGAGACCATGCACGCGAGCCTTCCTGATCGCCGCGTCCGACGCCACCGGATTGCAGCCATCACCGGCCTGTACGGACCGGAGAGGCACCCGGCGGAGCAAACATGCTATCTGCATGTATCCATGCATGCATCTATTGAGTTAGAGTGACGCCATGGCCACCCGAGACACCACAGCGCGACCTTCCGCGTCCCACGCCGCTTACGCGCTCACGAAGGAACTCATCCTGAGCGGCCGGCTGCCCGGCGGCAGTCTGATCAGCGAGGGAGAGATCGCGGAGCGGGCGAGCCTGAGCCGTACACCGGTGCGTGAGGCTTTCCTCCGGCTGGCCGGTGAGGATCTGCTTGAGCTCCACCCCAAGCGCGGCGCTGTGGTGGTGCCGGTCTCGCCGGGTGAGGCACAGGACGTCCTGGAGCTGCGGCAGGCGCTCGAACAGGCGGCCGCGGAACGGATCGCCGAGCAGGGCCTGGAGGACGAGGACACGGCACGGCTGCGCGCCGTGATCGATCTCCAGCACGAGCGGGCGGAGGCCGGGGACGTCGAGGGGTTCGCCGAGGCCGACGAGATGTTCCACCGCGGCGTCGTGGACGCGGCGGGCAACACGCTGTCGAGCAAGTTCTACCGGACACTGACGGACCGGCAGCGGCGGATGAGCGTCTACGCACTGCACCTGCGTCCGGAGCGCCTGGCCCAACTTGCCGGGGAGCACACCGCTCTGCTGGAGCTGCTGCTGTCGGGGGACAGCGCACGGTTCGCCACGACGCTGAGATCACATCTGCGCGACACACACCGGCAGACCTGAGCCGTACGGCACCAGGCACACGCACACAGCCAGCTCCAGGAGACCGCGAGTCGTATGTCCGCCGCTCAACCGACCCTCACCACCACTCCCAGCGCTCCCACCACTCCCCCGGCGTGGCCCAGGATCGCGGCCTCCGCGATGTTCGCCTGTGGCTGGGGCGGAAACCAGTTCACCCCCCTGCTCATCATGTATCGCCGGGTCGGCGGCTATTCGGTGCTGAGTGTCGACATGTTTCTCGGCGCCTACGTGGTGGGGCTGATTCCCGGCCTGTTGTGCGCGGGCCCGCTGTCCGACCGGCACGGCCGACGTCGCGTCATGTTCGCGGGGACGGTCCTGTCGGTGATCGCGAGCGCGGTTCTCGCTTTCGGCGCGGAGGGCCCGTGGCCGATCTACGCAGGCCGGCTGCTCACCGGTATCGCGGTCGGGGTCGCCATGTCCGTCGGCAGCAGCTGGGTGAAGGAGCTGTCCACGGCGTCCGCAGACGCGACCCTCGGCGCCCGGCGGGCGTCGCTGTGGCTCACGTCCGGTTTCGGCCTCGGGGCGGGACTCGCAGGTCTGCTGGCCCAGTGGGGGCCGTGGCCGATGGTGCTGCCGTACGTGGTGCACATCGCGCTCACTCTCCCGGTCCTGGCGCTTCTGCCCGGTGTGCCGGAGACGCGCGCCGCCTCCCCGGGCACGGTCCGCGGACTGCTGAGCGATCTGCGTGTCCCTCCGCGCGGGCGCCGCCGGTTCCGGTTGCTGGTGCTGCCGATGGCGCCCTGGGTGTTCGGGGCGGCCGGGCTGGCCTACGCGGTGATGCCGCAACTGGTCGACGACCGTCTCGGGGACTGGGGCCTGGTCTACGCGACTGCCCTCACCGTCCTCTATCTGGGTGCCGGCGTCGCTGTCCAACCGCTGGCCAAGCGGCTCGACCGGGCGCGGAGCGCACCGAATCCCGGTGTCATCGCGATGACGGTGATGGTGGCCGGCACGGCGGTGTGCGCCGTCGACGCGGTGCTCCGCTCCCCCTGGCTGGCGCTGGCCGCGGCGCTGGTGCTGGGCGCGGGGTACGGAATCGCGGTGGTGACCGGGCTCCTTGAGGTGCAGCGCATCGCCGGTGCGGATGATCTGGCGGGGCTGACCGGTGTGTACTACGCACTCGCCTATGCGGGGTTTCTGCTGCCCACCCTCCTCGCGCTGATGTCCGTCCGGGTGCCGTATCCGGTGCTCCTGACCGGTGTGGCGACAGTGGCGGCCGGGTGCCTGGCCGTCGTGGTCCACGGAGTGCGGCGGCCGGAGGGGCGAGAGGTCCAAGAACCTTTGCGGGGGCCGGAGATGAGAGCGGACGTGGTGGAGCGGGAGAGCCGGTTCCGGGCGGCTCGGGAAGAGTAGCGCCCCACGGCGGCCGGGGCTGGGCAGCGGTGCCCGGAAGAGCGGTCGGGCGGGCCTGCCGCTCGGCAACGGGACGCGGGACCCATGTTGTTGATCATGGATTGCGGTGGTCGGGGCAGACGTCGTTCGAAGGGGTTCATGACGATGTGAAGGAGGCCCGGTGCCGATGCGGGAGACCAGGACTGACACCAAACGTCCCGGAGCAACGGAGGCGCTGTCCCCCACCGTCGTTCTCCTCGCGCTGGTGGGAGCCGTGCTCTGCGCCGCCGTGCTGCTCTTCGTACGTTTCGCGCACTGGGCCGGGGCGCATCCGGTCGCCGCCACCGTTCTCGCACTGCTCGCGGTTCCCGTGCTCTCCACCTTGTTCCGGGCGATGCCCGGGGCCCGCGAGCTGCGCCGCGCCGCCCGTGCGGGGATGGCCCGGGCCGACCGCGGACTCACCGGGACAGCCCCGGCCGTCGAGGCCGCCACCCCCTGCCCCGCTCCCCGGGCTTCCGGGACGACCGGGTTCTCTCCCCTCGGGGCACGGGACGGACTCACCGCCGTCATGCCCGAGCCCGCCCCCGAACTCACCGGGGCGGCTCCCGCGGCCTCCGACGATGTGGCGGTACCTGCCGGTCGGCGTAGCAAGTGCGGCTCGCAGTGGGACGGATCCTGACGGTGCTCGGGTACGGAACCGCCCCGGCAGGTCGCGGAAGACCTACCGGGGCAGCGGACAGGGGTGGTTGGGCCAACGACGGCACGCCGGAACCCGCCCTCACCGCCGAGGAGGGCGCAAGCGCCGCAGCCAGGGCGGGGCCCCGGCCTGCCCGAGGGGCACCTACCAGCTCTGCCCGGGGTCCTCGTGGTGCCAGAGGCGGTCGGCGCTGTTCGTGGCCCGGTACAGGCTGACCGTCGAGTACGCGCCGCCGACGGTGTCCACCGCCGCGGCCAGCCTGGTGTTCCCGGCCGGCCGCAGGCTCCACCACCCGGTCGCCCCCTCCGCACCGGTGTTGGTCGACTCGGGGACGATTTTCCAGCTCTGCGCCGCGCTTCCGTCGCAGTTCTCCATGGACACCGCCACTCCGACCGCCGCAGTGGATGTCGGCTGGAGACAGAGCCCGGCCTCCTCACTGCGGATCACCCAGGTGCTGTCGCTCCGCCTCTCCAACTCCCAGCCGACCACCACCCGCTTGTCGAAGACCGCGGCACGGATCGTGGCCAGCGCGGTGCCCGCGGCCTTGGAGTCGTTGAAGGACTCCATCCGGGAGCCATCGGCCCGGTTGACGATCTCCTGATGCCGGACACTGCTTACACCGGGCGCCGCTGATGCCTGCCCAGGCATGACGGCACCACAGAGGCTGACCGCGGCGACAGCGGCAGCGCAGAGACCAGGCCCCGGTGGGAACGAAGCGGCTTTCGGACGAGCATGGATGGAACCCCTTCCACGAGGAGGCGGCCTCGAACCGGCCGCGCACCTGCCACGGATGTACGGGGGCGAGCCTCCCCATCGGCCGTACGGAGGTATGCCGGAGAAGGAGTGATTAACCCGTCTTGATGACATAAAGCAGCTCATACCGTTAACGGACAACTCACTTGAACGCGGGCGGCCGGCGCGGTCAGCGGTTCGGCACCGAGATCCCTGAGTGCTCAGAACGCTCGCGGCGACGTCTCCGGCGCCCCCGACCTCAGCCCGTCCATCACCAGATCCAGCAGCCGGCCGGCGCGCGTCTGCCAGTCGCTCTGCGGATCTATCATCCACAGACCCGCGATCGCCAGCATGAAGTCGTCCGAGGTCACTCCGGGACGGATCGTGCCCGCCTTCTCATTCGCCGCGAGCAGCAGCGCGACAGCCTCCGTCAGCGGACCGTGCGCGAGACTCTTCATGGTGCCGCGGGCGGCCGTCGCTTCGCGCAGCGCCTCGGCGAGGCCCGCCTTGGCCATCGCGTACTGCGCGAGCCGGTCCATCCACTCGCGCAGTGCCACGCGGGGCGGCCGCGTGCACAGCAACTGCTCGGCGGCCTGCGCGACATGCTCCACCTCGTACCGGTACACCTCCAGGACCAGCGCCTCCCGGCTGGGGAAGTTCCGGTAGAACGTGCCCTGCCCGACGCCCGCCTTACGCGCGATGGCACTCAGAGGCGTGTCCGCCGAGCGCGTCAGTTCGGCGAGGGCCACCTCAAGGATGCTGTCACGGTTGCGCTGCGCGTCCGAGCGCAGCGCAGGCTGCCTCTTGGGGTGTCGCACACGTCCTCCTCCGGTGTGGCGCGGAATCATCCTTGCTGGGCGGACAGTTGTCCACTACGGTCGGGAACTCTGAACGGACAGCTGTCCGTTTAGCCTTCATCACCGTAGCGGCGGACCAGGCCCGGCACCGTGCCGACCCCCGTCGCCCCTCCCGACTCACAGCGCTGATTCTCCTCGCAACAGGAACGCGAAAGAAGGCCCCCTCATGGCCCCAGCGGGCACCCCGACCTCCAGCGCCGTCACGCTGCACATCAACGGAGACAAGTACACCCTGCCCGTCGACCACCGCACCACACTGCTCGACGCCCTGCGCGAGCGGCTCGATCTGACCGGTACGAAGAAGGGCTGCGACCAGGGGCAGTGCGGCGCCTGCACCGTGCTGGTCGACGGGCGCAGGACCGTTTCCTGTCTGCAGTTCGCGGTCGCCGCCGAGGGCCGCGAGATCACCACCATCGAGGGCGTCGCAGACGATGACGGGCTGCACCCCGTCCAGCAGGCCTTCGTCGAACTGGACGGGTACCAGTGCGGCTACTGCACCCCAGGGCAGATCTGCTCGGCCCTCGCGGTCCTGGAGGAGCACGCGGCCGGCTGGCCGAGCGCCGCGACCGAGGACGTGCGGCCCGAGGCCGGCCCTCAGCCACTGACACCGGAGGAGATCAGGGAGCGGATGAGCGGAAATCTGTGCCGGTGCGGCGCCTATGTGTCGATCGTGCGGGCCGTGGCCCAGGCGGCCGCACAGTCGGCCGAGAGCGTGAAGGAGCAGGCGGCGTGAGGGAGTTCGTATATGAGCGGGCGCATGATGTGCCGGGCGCCGTGGCGGTGCTCGGCGCCGATCCGGAGGCGCGGTTCCTCGGCGGCGGCACGAACCTCGTCGATCTGATGAAGGCCGGCGTCGAGCGCCCCGCACGCCTCGTCGACGTACGGGCACTGCCCCTCGACCGCGTCGAGCGCACCAGCGCCGGCGGCCTGCGGATCGGGGCGACCGTCACCAACAGCGATCTCGCCGCGGACCCCGAGGTGCGCCGCCGCTACCCGGCGCTGGCCCAGGCCGTGCTGGCCGGGGCTTCCGGCCAGCTGCGCAACATGGCGACCGTCGGCGGGAATCTGCTGCAGCGCACCCGCTGCGGCTACTTCACCGATGTGAGCAAGCCGTGCAACAGGCGGGTACCGGGCAGCGGCTGCCCCGCCGTCCGGGGCGAGCACCACAACGCGGCGATCCTCGGAGCGAGCGAGCACTGCGTAGCCGTGCACCCGTCCGACATGGGTGTCGCGCTCACCGCCTTCGACGCCGTGGTGGAGTACGAGACCGCGGACGGCACCGGGGAGATGGCGCTCGGCGACTTCTACCGCCCGGTCGGTGACACCCCGCACCTGGAGACCGCGCTGCCCGCGGGCGCGCTCATCACCGCAGTCACCCTGCCGCCCGCTCCGGTCGCTGCCCGCTCCCGCTACCGCAAGGTCCGCGAGCGGGCCTCGTACGCCTTCGCCATCGGATCGGTGGCCGCCGCGCTCGATGTACGCGACGGGGCTGTGCGGGACGTACGGATCGCCTTCGGGGCGGTCGCGTCGCGGCCCTGGCGGGCCCGGACCGCCGAACGGGAACTGCTGGGCAGGACCGCGGACGGCGCCTCGTTCGCCGCGGCGGCCGATGCCGAGCTGGCAGAGGCATCGCCACTGCCGCACAACGCGTACAAGGTGCCACTGATGCGCAATCTCGTCGTGGCACTGCTCACGGAACTGGAGCAGGAGGCGACCCGATGAGCACAGCTCCCACAGCGCCCACCATGGCGAAGCCCGAAGCGGTGGGCGTCGCCCACACCCGGATCGAGGGGTTCGAAAAGGTCACCGGCGCCGCCCGTTACGCCGGCGAGGTTCCCTTCGCCGAACTCACCCACGGCTGGCTGGTGTTGTCGACGGTCGCCCGCGGCCGTATCCGCGCGATCGACGAAGACGCGGCGCGCGCCCTGCCCGGGGTGCTCGCCGTCCTGCACCACCGCAACGCGCCACGGGTGAACGACGACGTCGTCGGGGTGCTCGGCCGCCCCGACCCGATCGTCGAGGTCTTCCAGCACGACCGGATCCCGCATGCCGGGTGGCCCGTCGCGCTGGTCGTCGCCGAGACACCCGAGCAGGCGCGCGAGGCCGCCGAGGCGCTCTCCGTCGAGTACGACGAGGAGCCGCATGACGTCTCCTTCCACCCGGACAAGGAGGGTGTCTACACGCCGGAGGACGCGGAGAGCACCAAGGGCGACCTGGAGGCCGAACTCGCCGCTTCCGCCGTGGTCCTGGACGCCAGGTACACGACGCCCGAGCAGCATCACAGCGCCATGGAGCCGCATGCTGTGACGGTGCGCTGGGACGGCGGGCGGCTGGAGGTCCACGACTCCAACCAGGGCAGCAAGTGGATCGCCGACGACCTCGCCCGTCTGTTCTCGCTCGATCTGTCCGCCGTGCACGTACGCTCCGAGCACGTCGGCGGCGCCTTCGGCTCCAAGGGACTCCGCTCGCACCATGTGGCCGCCGTGATGGCCGCGACCGAGCTGCACCGTCCGGTCCGTATCGCCCTGACACGACGCCAGGTGTTCGCGATCACCGGGTACCGCAGCCCCACCACCCAGCGGGTGCGGCTCGGAGCCGATGCGGACGGGCGGCTGCGCGCCTTCGCCCATGAGAACCATTCGCTCACCTCGAATCTGCGTGAGTTCGTCGAGAGCAGCGCTTCGTACGGACGCACCATGTACGACGCCGTCGCGCACCACACCGTCAACCGCGTCGTGCCGATCGACGTCCCCACCCCCACCTGGATGCGGGCTCCCGGCGAGGCACCTGGCTCCTTCGCTGTGGAGTCGGCGCTCGACGAGCTCGCCGAGCGGCTCGGCATGGATCCGATCGCGCTGCGCGTCCGCAACGAACCCTCGGTCGGCCCGGTCTCCGGGCTGCCGTTCAGCAGCCGCAACCTGCTCTCCTGCTACGACGAGGGGGCGCGGCGGTTCGGCTGGGCCGGGCGCGACCCCCGTCCGCGCGTGCGCCGCGAGGGCCGCTGGCTGCTGGGGACCGGCGTCGCCGCCTCCACGTTCCAGGCGGGCGCGGCCCCGTCGACGGCCTCGGTCACAGCGGAGCCCGGTGGCACCTTCACCGTCCGGATCACCGCGTCCGACGTCGGGACGGGCGCACGGACCGCCCTCACCCTCATCGCCGCCGACGCCCTCGACGTGGCTCCCGGGCAGGTCCATGTCCGCATCGCCGACAGCGACTTCGGGTCCGCCTGGGTCGCCGGCGGCTCGATGGGCACCCGGTCCTGGGGCTGGGCCGTCATGTCCGCGGCGCGTGAGCTGCGTGAGCGCCTCGTCCTGTCCGGCGGGGAGATCCCGGACGAAGGTCTCACGGCCCGCACCGACACCGCAGCGCTCATCGCGGCGCTCGCCGAGAAGGAGCGGTACGCGTACGGGGCGCAGTTCGCGGAGGCCGCCGTCGACGTGACCACCGGGGAGGTGCGGGTACGGCGGCTGCTCGGTGTCTTCGCGGCCGGCCGGATCATCAACCCCCTCACCGCACGCAGCCAGTTGGTGGGTGGCATGACGTGGGGGCTGTCCATGGCGCTGCACGAGGAGGCGGTACGTGACGAGGCGTCCGGCGGGCACGTCGGTGCGGACTTCGCGGGCTACCACTTCGCCGCGAACGCCGATGTACCGGTCATCGAGGCCGACTGGGTCGACGACCCGGACCCGGACGACCCCGTCGGCATCAAGGGCGTAGGCGAGATCGGAATCGTCGGCACGGCCGCGGCGATCGCCAACGCCGTGTGGCACGCCACCGGTGTGCGCCACCGCGATCTCCCCATCCGGCCCGACCGGGTGATCCTCGCCGAGGCGCACCGGGATGAGCGGCATGCTTGATCTCGCAGCCGGTCTGCACCAGTGGGCTCTGCAGGGGCGGGAGTTCGCCGTGGCCACCGTCGTCTCGGTGACCGGCAGCGCGCCCCGCCCACCCGGCTCGGCGCTCGCCGTCGACGCCGGCGGGCAGGTCATCGGTTCGGTCTCGGGCGGCTGTGTCGAGGGCGCCGTGTACGAGCTGTGCGTCGAGGCGCTGCGCGACGGCAGGGTGCGCCGCGAGCGGTTCGGGTACAGCGACGACGACGCGTTCGCCGTCGGGCTCACCTGCGGCGGCGCAGTGGAAGTGCATGTCGTTCCGGTGGGTACGGACGCCCCGTCCCGTCCGACGGTGGAGGCGGCGCTTGCGGCCGCGGCGAGCGGCGAGGCGGTGGCCCTGGCCCGGATCCTTGATGGGCCCGGCCATCTCGCCCACAGCGGCGGGGTGTTGCTGGTACGTCCCGATGGGTCGGCCGAGGGTGCGCTCGGCTCGTCGGACGACTCGGGGCTCGCCGCACAGGCGCGGGCGCTGCTCGGCATCGGGAGGACCGGGGAGTGTGCGGTGCCGGAGAGTTCGGCCCGGTGCGGCAGTGATGTCACCCTGTTCGTGGAGTCGAGCGTGCCGCCCGCCCGGATGATCGTGTTCGGGGCGGTGGACTTCGCGGGGGCGCTGGTGCGGGTGGGGAAGCTGCTCGGCTTCCATGTGACCCTCTGCGACGCACGCGGTGTCTTCGCGACGCGGGACCGGTTTCCCGAGGCGGACGAGGTGGTGGTGGAGTGGCCGGACCGCTATCTGCGCGGCACCGTCACCGACGAGCGGACGGTGCTGTGTGTGCTCACGCACGACTCCAAGTTCGATGTGCCGCTGCTGGAGGTCGCCCTGCGGCTGCCGGTCGCGTACGTCGGCGCGATGGGCTCGCGCCGCACCCATGAGGACCGGCTCCGCAAGCTGCGGGAGGCCGGGGTGGACGAGAAGGGCCTTGCGGGGCTGCGCTCCCCCATCGGCTTGGACACCGGCGGCCGTACGCCGGAGGAGACAGCCGTCTCCATCGGCGCGGAGATCATCACCGTCCTCCGGGGCGGCAGCGGGGCTCCGCTGAGTGGTGGCGGGGGGCCGATCCACCGTCCGGACCGTGTACGTGCCCGTTAGGCGCTGGGCCTCGGGCGCTTGACGTCGAGCGCATGAGCGGACCGGTACACGGCCGGAAGGGCAGCGGACCTGCTGCGGCTGCTGCAGCTGTCCGGTGGAGAGAGCGACGATCGGAGTCCGTTGGAGCCCGGAGGGCGGCATCACCGGACAGATGCCGCAGTACCACGCGGCCGTGGACAGTGGTCATGTCGACTGTCCACGGCCGCGCCGCTGCTCAGCGGACGTTCACCGTCACCACGTCAGAGGCGTGCAGGCGTACCGGCTTCTTGGCGTGCTTGCTGGTCAGGCCGTACAGCACCGCACGGAATTTCAGGTTGCCCCGGCGGGCGGATGTGCCATGAGCGGTGACCCGCGCATCGCCCTTGACCGCAGCACTGCAGTTCTCCTGGTGCCATCCCTCGCCGAAGCCGTTCTCCTCCAGGCACAGCTGATGCAGATAGCCGGCGCTGTCGTCGTCGCCGTGCGCCTTGACCGTGATGGTCTTGCCGACCTTGGCCGTGTGCGGCGCCGTGATCTCCACAGAGCCCTTGGCGAACGCCGGAGCTGCGGCCAGAGTCACTGCGGCCAGACCCAGCGCACCGAGCACGGCCACCCGGCCACCACGCGCCTTCATCCCGGTCTTCTTCGTCCTGGTCATGGACTTCCCTTCCATGGGCCTCCCCCGCAGGGTGAGACTCAACCCCTTCGCGAAGGCGCCCGGTGCGCCTTGCTGACTACCCAGATGAGGCGACCGCCCAGCCCGTTGCGCCGCGTTCGCTCCGTTACAGATCCACGACATATCGCTTCAAGGGGACGTGCTGCTGCTCACCGACCGCCTCTGAAGAAGTGGTTGCTGAAAACCAGAAACGTCCCGCAGAAGACGGCAGCCGCGCCCGTGGAGATCAACATGGCATTGGAGACGATGGCCCCCATGATCACGAAAACGACACCGATAATGCCGGCGATGATCGGCCCGACCGACAGAAACACGGGGACGGTCACGCGCGCGTGCAGCTGGGACTGGAGTGCGAACATCCTCTTGACGAGCTCTGGATCCTGCGCTGTCAGCCGGGCTTCCAACGCGTCGAGCTCCCGGCGCTCCTGCTCGGAGAGACCCATGTCAGAACCGCCGCCGCGACTGGCACGCCGTGCCGGTCGGCACAGGCATGGAACTCGGCACAGGCGATGAAGCGGACTGATGTGGCGGCGCGACGAGCATGGCAAACCCCTACCTGTGGTGAAGGTAGGGACCGTTGGCGGCTGCTGGCCGCGGATGTTGGCGAGCCCCTCCGCCATCCTGCGCACACTGATTATCGCAGAATACCCCTCCTGCCTCCCACAAGTCCCAGCCCGAGCCAACGAGTCAGTGCGTCAGCGCGTCAAGGCGTCAACGCGTCAACGCGTCAGCGGGGAGAACCAGCCCCCGGCAGACACGTCACCCGCAGCCGGCTGTGTCGGCCGCAGGTCCGGTTGAGCGCACGGGCGGCGCCCCGCAGGGTGTGGCACACGCCGACCTGTTGTCCGGTGTCCGCGGCCGTGGCGATCCACCGGGTCGCCTTCCCCGTACGACTGAGACGGGCCCGGCCCAGCAACCGCCCTTCGACGGCGATGACTTGAATGACCGGGTGTTCCGGAAACAGAGGCGCACAGGCCAGGCCCGGACAGGTGGCAAGGCGTCGGAGCGCCTCTTCCTCACAGAGGCGCCACTTGGCGTTGATCGTCACTGACTGCGCCACGCGCACCGCTGCCTTCACTGCGTCGGACTCGGCCGTCGTCATGGCGTACTCCTCGGGTCGGGGGGCGGCTGTCAGCCTCTGGTCAGCTGTCGGTGGGTGACGCGGTGCGGACGGGCCGCCTCCTGACCGAGGCGTACGGCCTTGTTGGCTTCGTAGTCGGCGAAGTTGCCCTCGAACCAGAACCAGGTGGCTCCGCCCTCCCACGCGAGGATGTGTGTGGCGGTGCGGTCGAGGAACCACCGGTCGTGCGCCGTGATCACCGCACAGCCAGGGAACTGGAGCAGGGCGCTCTCCAGCGAGGCGAGGGTCTCCACGTCGAGATCGTTGGTGGGTTCGTCCAGCAGCAGCAGATTGCCGCCCTGCTTGAGGGTGAGTGCGAGGTTGAGCCGGTTGCGTTCGCCGCCGGACAGTACGCCGACCGGCTTCTGCTGGTCGTGGCCCTTGAAGCCGAATGTGGCCACATAGGCGCGCGACGGCATCTCCACTGGACCGAGGCGGACATGGTCCTGCCCGTCGGACACCACCTGCCACACGGTGCGTTCCGCGTCCAGGCCCGCACGGGTCTGGTCCACATAGGAGACTCTGACGGTCTCCCCCAGCCTGAGGCGCCCGGAGTCGGGCTGCTCACCACCGGTGATCATCTGGAAGAGGGTGGTCTTCCCGACGCCGTTCGGACCAAGGACACCGACGATGCCTCCCCGGGGAAGCGAGAACGACACATCGCTCCACAGCAGGCGCCCGCCGTATCCCTTGGTCAGGTGGTCCGCCTCCAGGACCAGGCTGCCGAGACGGGGGCCCGGCGGGATCTGAATCTCCTCGAAATCCAGCTTCCGTGCCCTGGACGCCTCGTCCGCCAGTTCCTCATAGCGTTGCAGCCGCGATCGGGAGGTCGCCTGACGCCCCTTGGTGCCGGAGCGGACCCACTGGAGCTCTTCGTTCAGCCGCTTCTCCCGTTTGGCGCCCTTACGGCCCTCTACCCTGAGCCGGGCGGCCTTGGCCTCCAGGTACGTCGTGTAGTTCCCCTCGTACGGGTACACATGGCCCCGATCGAGTTCCAGGATCCACCGGGCAACGTGATCCAGAAAGTACCGGTCGTGGGTGACGGCGACCACGGTGCCCGGATAGCCCGCCAGGTGTTCTTCGAGCCAGGCCACCGATTCCGCGTCCAGGTGGTTGGTCGGCTCGTCCAGCAGCAGTAGATCGGGCTGGGACATCAGCAGCCGGCACAGGGCGACTCTGCGCCGCTCACCACCGGAGAGTGTCCGTACGGGCGCATCGGACGGAGGGCAGCGCAGAGCGTCCATGGCCTGTTCCAGCCGGGAGTCGAGGTCCCAGGCCCCGGCGTGGTCGAGGGATTCCTGCAGGATGCCCAGCTCGTCGAGGAGCTGCCGCGTCTCCTCTCCGCCGGCCCCGGCCAGCTGCGCCGTCACCTCCTCGTAGCGGCTCAGTCCAGCTCTGGTATCCGCTACCGCGTGCTCGGCATTGCCGCGCACTGTGGCGTCCTCGTCGAGAGCCGGTTCCTGTTCCAGGATCCCAACGCTGGTACCGGGGGCCGCGAACGCCTCACCGTCCGTGGGCCTGTCCAGCCCCGCCATGATGCGCAGCACGCTCGACTTGCCCGCGCCGTTCGGCCCCACCACCCCGACCTTCGCCCCCGGCAGAAAGGACAGGGTCACGTCGTCGAGAATGACCTTTTCGCCGTGCGCCATCCGGGCATCCCGCATGGTGTAGACATACATTTCGCCACACCCCTCGTCCTTCGGGTCAGCACATCATGACCACGGCTCATCACGCTTCCGAGCGCTTGCTCAGCGCACCACTCCTTGGACTGTCGGTCCAGCCGGAGGCGGTTCTTCGGTCTCCCCCCTGTGCAGGTCGTGGAGGGCGTAGAGGTAATCGTTCTCCGTCGGCCGGAGCACCAGTTGCGGCAGCTCGTTCATCGGTACGAAACGCGGCGTTCGCCCTGCCTCACACTCTCGGGGCTCGCCGGTGACCGGCTCCGAGGGAACCAGAATGATCTCAATCATGTAGCGCCCGGTGTCCTTGTCGTGCACATCCAGAACGAAGGCGCAATGCAGCGTTCCCGCGGTGAGACCGGACTCCTCACGCAGCTCCCGCCGCGCGCAAGCGATCAAGCCCTCGTCGGCGTGAAGGTGCCCACCCGGCAGTTTCCACACCTCCAGGCCGTCCTCTTCGCTCCCCACCAACAGGAGCGAATCGCCTCGGAACACGGCTACGGAGCAGCGTGTCTCAGTGAGGTCCGAAGGGCCGAACGGCGGCATAGGAACACCTCTGCAGTCCAGCGCGCCCCCGAGGGCAGCGCTACGAATCCACAGAGGCCATCAGCGGAGGGGTCCGCGGTTGTGGCGAGCCTCATCGCCGTCTGCCCTCCATCGTTGCGCCGCACCCGTCGAAGCGCAAGACGGTGCCGCATCCCTGCGGTACGGGGCTGGGGGCCTCAGAAGTCCGGGGCGCCGTGCTCCTCGTACTGCTCCAGCAGCTTGGTGCGCGCCACCTCAAGGCGATGGGCGAGGATCTGCGCGATGGAGTGGGTCAGCGCGAGCCCGAAACCAGGATCCTCCTGGCACAGGGCCAGCACCGCGGCGGCCTCGAACTCATGAGCCCGCACCGGGCTGAACGCCTCGGCCCCGAAATGCCAGACCTTGGGCGAGAAGAGCCAGGACCAGCCGAGCAGATCACCTGTTCCGAGTGTCTCGACCCTGGTCCTGCGGGATCCGGGCACCGCCAGATCGAGCGCGACAGTGCCGGAGTGGATGACCCAGAACTTGTCCGCGGGCTGCCCTTCTTCGAAGATCCGGAAGTCTTCCGGGAAAGAGATGTCCCTGGCCAGCCCGTTGAGGCGTTCTCCGTGCTCGTGCGAGAGGGTCGCGAACAGACGTGTCACAGGGGTCATGACCGGCAAGCTCCTTGCCTTGAGCACCTCGCAGGGCGCGCGGGGATGTCGTACCAATTTCCCCACGCGACGCTCTCTTTGGCATCCTGAATGCCGTACGGCTCTTGGCACGAACACCTTGCGGTGCCACGGACAGGAATTATCACCTGCCGTATGAAAAAAGCAACTGCCTTACACGGAAAGGCTGCTGGACTTGCCAGGCAGGACCACCGGCGGAACAATGGCGATAACGGTGATGAGGCTCACCTCAACCGCACTCCTGTGCTGATGGCCTCTATGCGGCGACGCGACGAGAGACCGCACACAGGAGGATCACCATGGATACCGTCACGGTCACAGTCGAGGCGACCTCGGGTTCCCTCTTCACCACGGAGACTCCGCCCGCCCCGGCGCGGGCCGACGTCTACTCGCCCTTGCTGTACGGCTGCGCTGTCGGGGAGGGGTGGCTCGAAGGCAGCCTGGACGAGGACGGCGAACCGGCGGATGCCCTGGTACTGCTCGACGAGCCTGCCCTGCCAGGACTGACCGTCCCGGCCCGCCCAATTGCGCTCGCCCATTTGACCGTTGACGGTACTCCGAACGACACACTGCTCTGCGTGGCCGCGGACCAAGCGAGATTCGACGAGATCACCGACATACGGACTCTTGAATCCTGGCACGCCAACGAGACAACGCTCGCGGACGTACTTCAACGATTCGGCCCGACCCACGACTGGCAGGTGCGCGGTATCGACGGCCCCCTGGCAGCCGAAGAATTCGTCAGCACCGCACGGCATAATTTCGAGCGCCTGACCGGGTCTCTGGGATGACGTGACGGTGGAGCAGAACGACGGCGGATCAACACCTCTGAGCGATTCCCCTTGGATTCCGCCCAGGCTGATCATCGCCCGGTTGATTGACACGAATTGAAATCCTGGTCATTCTGACCACAGGCGATGAGGCTCGCCTCATAACCGCGGATGCGCCGCTGATGGCCTCTACCGAAATCCGCGCCCGACGGCGCCGTGCCCGGTGAAGGAAAAAGGTATGACCATTGGCCTCGCGACCCACCTGTTCCTCATGCTGATCGTCTGTGTACTGGGCGGAGCAGCCCTGGCCGGCATCGCGAGCCTGCTCTGGCCGATGCCGTTCGGCGCATTCGCCATGATCGCAGTTTTCGTCGGCATCACCTCATGGATCCCGGCGCTCGCACATATCGCCCGGAAGCGTACGGGTGCCGACGAGCTCTAGTCACAATGGCCCCGGCCCCATCGCAACACCGCGATGAGGATGCGGCCGGGTGCTCCTTCGGTGGAGAGCCGAGACACCGGGGACGGCGCCGGTCGCCATGACCGCACTCCGATGACTCGCAAACGGTCTCCGTACCGCTGTCCAGGGCGGCACAAGGAGCAGCGACTCGGCGTGTACGCCACGAGGTTCCGGACCAGGGAGCCGCCTGGGGCTACTGTCCGTGCCAGACGCCCGCGAAGCGTCGACGGCGGTGGGGCTCGCCGGTTACGAACCGTGGCACCGATCGCCACCAACGGTCCCTGCATGTGCTGACGCGTGCCCGTCTCCAGGGCGCTCTCACCAAGCAGGAGCAAGCATGTGGGCCCTCACAACCGGTCGGGTATCTGCCCGGCCTCGCACCGATCAGCGCGACCCCGTCGGCAGGCGGCGGAGCGTGGCGATCCCCGTGGCACGCCGATGACGGACAAGCTGCCCCGTCCGCGGGCAACCGGCCCGTCCATCGACGGAGAGCCGTTGGTACGGGCACCGGAGACATCGGCGGACCGTCGCTGCGCCGATGTCATCGCCAGGACCATCCCGGAGATTGTGCTGGGGCTGTGGACCCTGGTCGGGGTCGAAGTGATCAGTGACCGGAACCACGGCAGGACACGGATCACCGAGGTTCGCGCCGAGATCACCAACCATATGACCGACTCCACCAGGACACTGGCGCTGGTCCTCAAACACCACCCGCCCGAAGGAGGCTGGGCCGCTGACCACGCTGCCCGGCGCTTGCGCGCCGCCGGTCTGGCCGGTCCGCCCTTCACAGTGGTCCGCACGCTGGGCACTGCCCCGGACGGCACCCTTGTCGCCGAGACCGCCGCCGGACAGCCATGGGCCGAGTCCCTCGTCGGGGAATCTGCTGCCGCCCGCGGGGCCGAGGCGGTGGCCCACTTCCTGTGTGCCCTCCAGGAAACCCGCGCAGTCCTGCCACCGGTTCCCGAGGTGCAACGGCACACGGACTCTGAACTGCGGGGGCTGCTCGATCTGGCCGCGCACCGCCTGCCCGGGGCCACCCGGCATCTTGAGGCACTGGCAGAACACCTGGACTCCGCTCTGACCACAGCAGCCGGCGCCGGTCCCGTGCCGAGCCATGGTGACCTGCATCCCCGCAATGTGTTCCTCGACCCGGCGCAGGAGCAATTCCGCTACCCCGCTGTCACCGTCATCGACCTCGACCACGCAGGACTGCGCGAACCGGCCGCCGACCTCGGCTACGCGCTCTGCCAGGTCCTGGTGACGGCAGGCCATCTCGGCCTCGTCCTTGAACAGTCCGCCCGGACCGCTCACGAACTGTGGTGCGCCTACCGAAGGGCCGGCGGGCCTGCCTCCGACGAACGGATCGCCGTCCAGACCGCCCGTGCCTTCGTCCAGGTCCTGCACTTCGAGCAAGTCGGCTTCGGCGGAGCGCCGATCGAGTCCCTCTCCTTCTGGGCTTCTGTCGCCGTACAGATCTGCCGGGAGGGGCCGGGGGCCCTGCACCGCCTCGGCGTCCACGGAACGGGGTGGCGATGAACCGCAGGCCGAAGGTGGCGCTGGCGTTCGTCCACCATGCCAACCAACTGATCATCGGGGACGGCTATGCGGAGCGTGACGGGCTCAGCCGGATCTGCCTGGGGTACGAGGAAGTTCTCTCCCTGCACCGCGCTCACGGCATCCCGGCCGCCCTGCACCTGTCCGGAACGTTGATCGAGGCACTGGCCTGGCACCGTCCCCGCTTTCTCGACCGGACCCGCCAGAGCGTCGTCGAGGGGTGGCTTTCCCTGCTCGGCGGCCCGTACGCCGAGCCGATCCTCCCCTTGCTGACACCCGCGGCCGGCCGCCGGCAACTCATCGCCATGGCAGACCTGCTGGAGCGCCATCTTCATGTGCCCGGAGGCTCGCTCAGGACTGCGTGGCTGCCCGAGCGCGTCTGGAACCCTACGCTGGTACCGGTACTCACCGACTCCTCGCTGCCCGGGGGCGGCTACCGGCGCACGCTGGTGGACGACCGGCTGCTGACCGTCGCGCCCGGACACGGCCACCCCGCCGGTGAGCACCGCCACTTCCGTGCGGCCGTTGACAGACGCGGACCCTACGAGTGGAACGGTGTCCCGCCGTCGCAGAGCGACATCGCGGACCTGATCGCCCCTGAGCTCGCGATGCCCCGCCGACTGCGCTGCGTCCGCTCGAACTCGTCCCCATCTCCTCCCACTTGCGTTACCTGATTCCCGCCCGGACCCCCGCGCATCTGCGGGCTCTCGATGATTTCGTCACCGCCCTGCAGGCCCAGGCGTCCGACCCGTCCGCCCTGTTGCTCGTCTACGCCGACGACTTGGAGCGCACCGCCGGCACCGGCGGATGGGAACCGGTGGCGGACGGCTACCGGTCCGTACTCCAGTGGGCCGCCGACCCCGCGGCGCCGGTACAGGTCGTCGGACTCGACGAGTGGCTCGACAACCATCCGCCTCACCCCGGTGATGTCCCGCCCGCCGGGAGTTACTACGAACTCGCCGTCGACTGGCGAGCCGGTGAGGACTACCCAGGCTGGGCCGCGGATCCACAGTGGCTCCCGTACGCGCGCCTCCTCGGAAGAGTGGAGCGCGAGATCGAAAGGTCGGGTTCCGCCTCCGCCGCCCGACAGAGTGACGGACGGCTGCGCGCACTCGCTGACCGTCTGGCGATGGTGGGCACCCATGAGACCGCCTGGCACGACCCACCGCATGATGACGGTCCCGCCGTCCTTGCCCCCTGGGCCAGAGCCACCGCCTCCCACGCACGCCTCGCGCTCCCCCTGCTGGCCGCGGCCCGCTGGGCGGCGACGCCCGGCCGTCTCCCACCCACCGGCACCATCTGTGACATCGACGCCGACGAGGTCGAGGAACTCCTCCTGGGCGGCGACGACATGTGGGCTCTCGTCTCCCCCCGAGAGGGAGCGCGAGTCTGTCTGCTGATTCACCGACTCGCGCCACCGACCACCGCAGGCAGCGCGAGACAGAGTCCCGCTGCGGCCCCTCCAGGTCCGGCCGGCGACGCCACCGGAGGCGCCCTCATCGTCGGTAACCCCGCCGACCACTGGAACCTCCAGGAACAACTGCACCGTTTCATGGACACACCGCCCGCCCATCCGGGAGCCCTCGCCGACCCCGCCGACCCCCACCTGGTCTGGTCGGCCGCACAGCCGGTACCACTCCCGAACGCCGTCACCGTCGACCTCGTACCGGCCGAGCCCCGGCCTTCGGCAGGCAGCCGACGTTACGCACTGATCAACGGGGTCCCCGCACTCGCGGCCTGCCTCCGTGGCGCGGTCGGTCAGCCGCTCGATGTGGAAAGCGCCCTCATCCCCGACTACCTCACCGCGCTGCTCGACGGCCGCGCCGATCTGCACCGGATCGGCGGCCACGGCTGGTCCGGCTGGTCTCTGTCGGGCCGGATCTGCTGGGTCGGTTTCGACCCTGCCCAGTCACGTCCCGTCCCACCGCACTGGAGCGCTGCGGGACACTCCCGGCCCTTCGCCCTGCGCAGCTCCGAAGGCCATATCGACATCCTGCTCGGCTGCGGCCCGGCCGATGAAATGTCCGTCGCGGACTGGATCACCACCGCGCGCCGCACTCTGCACGACGACGAAAGACCTGACGGGCCATCAGCAGGGTCATGAACCATCATCCGATGAGCCCTCGTCCAGAATGCGCTCCAGCGAATCCGCCCACGCGCGGGGCGTGCCCGGCCACGCCCCGGTGCCGATGACAACCCGGTAGTGGACACATTCGAAAAGCGTGGCCACGAAGTGCAGGGCCACCCGGCCCCGTGGGGCGGGCCCCTCCGAGGAGTCGTACGCGTCCTGGAACCAACGCCCCGCTCTGGCCCCCGCATCCGTGGCCCCCAGGCGGGCGAGCGACATGCTCATCAACTGCCCGAGGGCACGTCCTGGATCAGCGGCCGGCTCGCGCAGCCCCAGGCGGTCCGTATCGAATGCCACCACATCGGTGCCACACAGCAGAACGTTCTTCGGATGGAAGTCTCCGTGCGAGACAACGAGCTGCCCCGCATACCGATCGATGCTCTTGGAGACGGACTCAGCGATCCCGACGATCCGGTCGGCCACCGGCCGGTAGTCAAGGGTATCCGCCAACTCCGTTGCGCGCTCAATGATCCGGTACGGATAGGGCTTCGCGGTCAATAGACCAGGGGCTTTGATCCGTTGCAGGGCGATCAGCCACCCGGCGACCCTCTCGGAGATACCACTGTCCACCGCCCCCGTCCGCAGAACCGAATCCGCCCAGGTCCTGCCGGCCAGGAATTCGCGCACCAGTACATTGGCAGCCGTATCACAGGCGAAGGGACGCGGCACCCGGTACGGCGAAGGGGCCCGCATCCCCGACCCCCACAGTGCTTTCAGTCCCTCATAAATCTGCCACACGGGTGCTCGACGCCCGCCCGGATCGATCAGCAGGTGAAACACCAGGGTTTCACCGGACGCGTCGGTGCAGAGCAAATCCCCCGCGACGAACCTCTTACTGCCGTGCCGCCATTCCGCGACCGGCCGCCAGGAACGGGCCGCCCACTCCCCGTCACGGACTTCGGGCACCGACCGCACCCAAGCGGGCAGACCGTCCAGAAAGGACGCACCCTCCGTGCTTTCGCCGGACATCGGGCTCGTTGCCTCCACGCTTCAGCCGTACCAGCAGGGCACAATTTCTTTACGTCACATCTGGTGGCCCGCCGAGACCGGACCGCACCTCTCCGATCATCACAGCTAAACCGGGATCGTGGCGCGACCGTGTCCGGCGCGACCTCCCATGACCTGCGCAGTCGCACGTCGGCCCGGACCATTCGCGCTCCCCCGTTCGGACTTCCCGCCCTGGTTCGCTATGCTGCCAGGCAGTGCAGGACGGTATACCGATGGTGTGTACCTGTGCACGCGGTGATGGGGCTCACCACAACCGCGACACTCAGTCGCTGACGGTCCCTGGTCGTTCGACGAGACCAGGAGGACTCTGCCCATGGCTGTACCGAAGCGCTCACTTCAGAACCCACTCCTCCCGCGACTGCCGGATCCGGTGGCTTTCTGTCCGCATGTCAGCCCTCTACAGCCGGCTCCGCCCTATCGCGTGGACCCGGAATTCCCGATCGCCATGAACGGATGCGACGGGCGTCCCGGGCTGCCACGGAGTATCTGCCTCTGATACGGGGCCCCGGATACGAGTTCGCAGAGGCGCACCCGATCCCCACTGTGTCCTCGCGGACGCAGCCGAAATACGCACTCACCCACCCCGCCTGGAGGCCCCAGTGGAATTCGATGTGACCGTGGAAATCCCGCAGGGATCACGCAACAAGTACGAGATGGATCATGACCTGAACCGGATTCGCCTGGACCGGATGCTTTTCACCTCCACTCGATACCCTGCCGACTACGGCTATATCGAGGGGACGCTCGGCCAGGACGGCGATCCGCTCGACGCGCTCGTCCTCGTCGGCGAACGCACCTTCCCCGGCTGCTTGATCGAGTGCCGGGCGATCGGTGTGTTCGTGATGCGAGACGAAATGGGACAGGACGAGAAGGTCCTGTGTGTGCCCGCTCACGACCCACGCTACCAAGATGTCCAGGATATCGACGATGTCTCCGAGTTCGACCGTCTGGAGATCAGTCACTTCTTCGAGGTCTACAAGGACCTGGAACCCGGCAAGTCCGTCGAGGGGTCTCACTGGGACGGAAAGGACCAGGCCTATGCGGAGATCGAAGCATCGCGACAGCGCGCCGCCGAACAGAATCCGGCGCAACACGCATGACGGTCACCAACTGATCGGCCCGAAGACGAGCGGAGAACGGGCTCTGGCAGTCGTTGGCGGAGGTGACGGCGGGTACGGTGCCGCGTGTCTTCCGATTCCGCATTTCCGCCGGGCACACGCCGGACCCGCACGGGATCGCGACCGCACCGGACCCGGGAATCCGCGGAATGCGACGATGAATACGGCTTGACGGCACGCCGGTCAGCTGTTCCACTCAAAAGTGGCGATGGAACCCGCCTGGGCCGGTCACGGTCCGAACCGCCCTTCAGAGGCTGATGGCTCCTGACTTCCGCGTCAGGACGCATGCCCAGGGAGGTGCACCAAGTGGGTAGACCGCTCTTCACAGCTCTCCGGCTCGTTCTTCGTACATCACTCACCACTCACATGCACCGCCAGACTTCAGCATGCCGAGCGGCGCCTTGTTATGCGCTCATGCGCTCTCACGAGAACGGACCTCAGCCATGAAATGCTACGACTGCCACACTTCCGGCCGCATCACCCCGGCCATCGCACTCTGCCGGTCCTGCGGCGCGGGCGCCTGTGCCGACCATTCGTCCGTCGTACCGCAAACGCTGCACCGCATCAACGGGATGGGCGTGGCCACTCTGCCCCGCACCGCACGGCGCATCCTCTGCGAGGTCTGCTCCGCAGCCGAACACAGCGCCTAGAGATCGTCCGTGGGGGTGGGTGGGGGGGGGGTGGGAGCGGTGGTGTCTAACGACGAACCGCGGGGGAGGGGTCTGAGAGAGCGC
>NZ_JBHYWP010000006.1:61032-72978 GCF_042751845.1 Streptomyces sp. NPDC059398
ACCGCCGGGTGACCCTCACACACACCCCACCCGCCCACGTCCTGGTGTGTCCCGCCCTCGGGCGGGTCGCCGCGCCCCCCACCCCCACGAAAGGCCATCGGGCAGGCCCTGAATTTCACCCGATTCGCCCTTACCGGGGTAGCGGCCGGCGTTCAACAAGGTTCTTTCCGGTCATAGATGGAAGGAATGGCGCCTTTCGTGCGCCAGGAGCCCGAGAAGGAGCCCTCATGCCTATTCGCCGTCTGGTCCTCGACGTCGACAAGACCGTTCAGGAGCCGGATCTTGTGCAACTCGCCCGGGCGATCGAAAGCTCACCAGGGGTGGAAGCGGTGAACATCGTCGTCACGGAGATCGATATGGAGACGGTGGGCACGGACGTCACCGTCGAGGGTGAGGACATCGATGTCGACGCGCTCGTCCGCGCCATCGAGCGCGTCGGTGCGGTCGTCCACAGCACCGATCAGGTCGTGGCCGGCACGTACACCGTCGAGGGCAGGCCCCGCCACCGATGATGTACGGCCTGCGTCGGTTCATGGGTCAGACACGGCTGCCGCTGGTCCTGGGGCTGACGGACGGGCTGCTCAACGCGCTCACCCTTGCGGGTGCCTCCCTGGTGGGGAGCGGTTCCCCCATCACCTACTCGCTCTCGGCCCGGGTCGCCGCCGTTGCGCTCGTGACCGCCGCCTTCTCGGTATTCGTGTCCGACTACGCGGAACGCCGTGGCCAGCTCGTACGTGCCTCACGCGAGCTCAACCTGACCTCCCGGGGCCACCTGGCGACCACAAGGCTCGGGCACCTCGCCCTGCTCAGATCGTTGCGGGCCATGGCTGTGGCGTGCGCGGCGAGCTTCGTCGGGGCGGTTCTGCCGCTTCTCGCGGGGGCCGCGCTGCCTCATCTCTCGTGGGGTGTGGTCGTCCTTGCCGTCGGCGCGCTGGCCGGTCTGGGGGCCGTACTGGGGCGAGTTCTGGCCGGCCGGCCGGAATGGTGGGCGCTGTCGATGGGCATCGGAGGACTGGCCGTCACCTGGATCGGTGTCTCGCTGCACATCGCGTGACGCGTCAGCCCGATGCGGCGTCCTCGCCCTCCGGCTTCCCCTTCGCGTAGCGGATCACTTCGCAGTCGTCCAGGACGACGAGTCCCTCGGCGACGATCTCGTCCAGTTCCGGCAGGAAGGCGCGGACCTTTTCCTCCGTGTCCACGATGACCACCGCTACCGGCAGGTCCTCGCTCATCGACAGCAGCCGGGTCGTGTGGATCATGGAGGAAGTCCCGAATCCCTCGACGCCCCGGACAACGGTCGCACCCGACAGTCCTGCCTCGTGGGCCCGGTGCACGATCTCCGTGAACAGGGGCTTGTGGTGCCAGAGGTCGCTCTCGCCGATGTAGACCGTGGCCCTCAGTGCGGATCCGGTAAGCCTCATTGCTGCCTCCATACGACGAAACGACGGGTCAGGGCGGATCCGGTCCACACCGCGGCCATCGCTGCCAGGAGGGTGAGGGCCATGTATGCCATCCCGGTGCGGGCGTGGCCTTGGTCGACCAAGTGCTGGATGTCCACCGCGTAGGTGGAGAAGGTGGTGAAGCCGCCCAGTACACCGGTGCCGAAGAACGGGCGTACCAGGCGGTGAGCTGACCAGACGTCAGTGATGAGCACCATGAATATGCCGATGACCGCACATCCGATGACATTGATCAGGAGTGTGGTCCAGGGAAACGCACCAGCTGCTGTGGGCCACAGCAGAGAGGCCTCGTACCGGGCTGACGCGCCGATGACGCCGCCGAGCGCGACCATGGCCAGCAGAGCCCCTTGGCCTTGCTTCAGCTCGGTGCGCTGTGCGGGTATGTCGAGATCGACGTCGGAGTCGACGGGGTCGTTCGGAATCGAGGTGGGGGCCTTTGGCACGAACCGTCTCCTACTCACCGGACAGACGCACATAGGTGTGCGCAACCGTAAGTAGGGACCGTTGGCGGCGCAGTCGCCGCGGTTCGGGAACGGCGGGCCCCACCGCCGCGCGGTGACCAGAGGACACCAACGGTGAAAAGGCTACCGCGCGGCTCGGGAATTCTTCAACTTCCGTCACATCGGACGGGATGTACGCGGGACGTACGGAGGCAGTCAGAGCTCCTACGGAGGCGTTCAGCGGCCCTCGACGCCGTACGGAAGCTCCCTGTGCGTGGTGGCGATTTCGAGGAGTCGGTTGTATTTGGCGATGCGTTCGCCGCGGGCGGGGGCACCGGATTTGAGTTGTCCGCATCCGGTCCCCACGGCCAGATCGGCGATGAAGGAGTCATCGGTCTCACCGGACCGGTGGGAGATCATCTGTGTGTAGCCGGCTTCCCGGCAGATCCGCATCGCTTCGAGCGTCTCGGTCACGGTCCCGATCTGATTCACCTTGATCAGCGCCGAGTTGCCGACCTTGCGGCTGATCGCCTCCGTGATGAGAGCCGGGTTGGTCACGAAGATGTCATCGCCCATCAGCTGGACACGGTGCCCCAGACGCCCGGTCAGCGACACCCACCCCTCCCAGTCGTCCTCGGCCAGCCCATCCTCGATCGACCACACCGGGAACCGGTTGACGATCTCCTCGTACCGGTCGATCAGCTGGTCCGACGTAAGGTCCTCACCGGCGACCCGATAACGGCCATCCGTACAGAACTCGCTGGCGGCCGGATCCAGAGCGATCGCGATCCCGGTCGGGCCAGGGGTGTACCCGGCGTCCCTGATGGCCTCCACCAGTTCGGTGAGCACATCCTCCGGGCGGTCGATGTCCGGAGCGAACCCGCCCTCGTCACCCAGCCCCGTGGGATGCCCCGCCCTCGCCAGCCGCGCCTTCAGACACGCGTACACCTCCGCACCCGCCCGCACCGCCTCCCCAAGACTCGGAGCACCGAGCGGAGCGAGCATGAACTCCTGGAAATCCAGATTGTTCGCCGCGTGCACACCACCGTTCACCACATTGAAATGCGGAACCGGAAGCCGCGGCACAGTCCCCGCCACCCGGGCAAGCGACTGCCACAGCTCCTTGCCCCCGGCAGCAGCCTCAGCGCGCGCCGCGGCCAACGACACCCCCACGATCGCATTCGCCCCCAGCCGCGACTTCGAATCCGTCCCGTCCAGCTCGATCAGCAACGCATCCACCTGAGCCGCCGACTCGAACGTCCGCCCCGCCAAAGCCCCCGCGATCTCCCCATTCACATGCTCCACAGCCCCCAGAACACCCTGCCCCCCAAAGCGCTCCCCGTCACCATCACGCAACTCGACCGCCTCACCCGAACCCGTCGACGCACCCGACGGCACACCCGCACGGATCCGGGTGCCGTCGTCCGTGGTGAGGGTGACCGCCAGGGTCGGGCGGGCGCGGGAGTCGAGGATCTCGACGGCGCTGAGAGCGGAAATATGCAGTGACATGCTTCGTCCTTCATCTCTTGGACTGAATTCTGAGCGAATTCTCTTGAGCGGAATCTCTGGAGCGGAACAGGGTCTTTCGGGCGGACAGCCGCGTCCGACACGTACGGCAGCGGCTTCCGCCGCCGTCAGTCGTGGCCTTCCACGGCGACAGCCTCAGCTGCCTCCCGGGCGCCGGCGGGGTCCAGATAGCGTCCGCCGCGTCTCACCGGACGCAGCCTGTCGTCGAAGACGTAGTGCAGCGGTGCTCCCGTCGGGATGTTCAGTTCCTCCACTTCATGCTCGGACAGCCGGTCCAGTACCGCGACCAGGGCGCGGATGGCGTTGCCGTGGGCGACCACGAGGACGGTGTGGCCGCTGTGGAGCTGGTCCGCGAGCACGTCCGTCCAGTAGGGGACGACCCTCGCGATCATGTCGGCGAGGCTCTCCACCTCGGGAATACCAGCCCCGCGGAGAGCCGCGTACCGCGGATCGGCGCGCAGTCTCGCGAGCCGGTGCTCGGGCAGCGGTCCGGGGGTGCCGGTCAGGGATCTGCGCCACAGGCGATACTGCTCCCCGCCGGCCTCCTGACGAACCTCCGACTTGAGCCGCCCCGTCAGCGCACCGTACTGACGCTCATTCAGCCGCCAGGTACGGAAAACGGGTATCCACGAGAGGTCCAAACCGTCGAGGACAATCTCCGCGCTGCGGATCGACCTGTGCAGGGCCGACGTATGAACGACCCCCGGTACGAGTCCTTCACCGGAGAGCAGGGAGGCGGCAGCGGCCGCTTCCCTTTCGCCACGGGCGGTGAGAGGGGTGTCCGACCAACCGGTGAAACGGCCCTCGGCATTGGTCGAACTCTGGCCGTGGCGCATGAGGACCAGGGTCCCGAAAGGCCCGGCGGCGGATGTGGGCATGGCTCCTCCTGGTCGCGTGGACAACCAGGGACCGTCAGCGGCCATCGGCCGCGGTTTCGGTGAGCCCCATCACCGGGAACCTGAATCTACCCCTTCAGTGTGCCCCGCCGACACGCCTTCAGCACAGTCATCCCTACCGGTGTGGGCCGGCCGAGTGCCGTCAGGGGCGGTCATCGGCTTCCGCGGGGGACACGGCGGCCGCGGAGGGCTCAGCCGATTGCCCGCCGAAGGTGCGCCGGTAGAGGTCCTCGCCGTAGCTCGTGGGAAGTGGCTCTCCCGGTGCCAGCCTGAACGTACGCCTGCCGTCGTCGGTACGTTCGGCCCGGAGGAAGAGCGCTGCCTCCGAGCCCTCCTCGTGGAGCCCGTGCGCCAGGTCGAACAGGTGAGTGACAAACACGACCTTCACCCCGGATTCCAGCAGGGCGTGGACGATCTGGCGGGCGATCTCGGAGCCCTCCCGCTCGTTCGTCGACGCGAAGGACTCGTTGCACAGCAGCATGCCACCCGCGCTGATCCGGTCGGCGACGGCGCTCATCCGCAGCAGTTCCTCATCCAGTTTGCCGTGGGTCATGGAGGCGTCCTCCTCCCGCTTGTAGTGCGCGAAGACACCGTCGCGGACATCCGCCCGGAAGGACCGCGCGGCGACGAACATGCCGCACTGCATCATCAGCTGGGCCAGGCCGATCCCTCTCAGCAGAGTGGATTTGCCGCCCTGGTTCGCCCCGGTGATCATGATCAGCTGCTTGCCGTCGGCGTCCAGGTCGTTGCCCACGGCGCGGGAGTCCGTACGCAGGCTCAGACAGACGTCGTACAGGCCACGGGCGCGGAGCGCCGGCTCGCCCCGAGGCGCGGGGTCGGGGAAGCACACGGGTTCGCCCTTCCGCTCCAGGCGCTCGTGCAGATTGAGGCAGCCGATGTAGAAGGCCAGCTCGCAGCGGAGCATCCGGAAGAAGCTCAGGATGTGGTCGGTCGACTGGGCGAGTGCGTTCGCGACGAGATCGATCCCTCTCCCCCGCAGGTCCGAGAGGGCCTTCGCGCCGCTCTCGTCCCGCTCGGCGATATGGAAGCCGTAGCCGCTCCGGCCACCGGACACCTGCTGCAGCCAGCTCTGCTCCCTCGGCCGGCGCAGGACGTACTCGGTGCCCTTGTTGCCGATACCGAGCCGGGCGCTGATCAGGGTTCCCCGGCGGAAACGCAGTTCGCCGATGTGGTCCTCGACGCGCTGGAAGTAGGCGTCGTCGAGTTCGGTGGCGAGCATCGCGAAGAGCCGGGTGAAGCCGGACGACCGGAAGCCCCCGGCGCGGTCATCGGCGATGGCCCGCAGCCGCTTCAGCTCCTGTACGAAGAGTTCGAGTACGTTCACGGCGCGGCTCAGCGTGGTGTCGGGCGACTTGAAGAAGTTCGGGTAGATGTGCCGTTCCTGGGTCATCGCATCGGCGGCGACGGCGTACAGGCCGCGTACGGTGTCCGGCTCGCGGAGGCAGTCCGCCAGTACCTCCTGCCGGTAGCGGATCTCGGACGGAGTACTTCGGCCGCACAGGACCACCCGCCTGACGATGTCGGACAGGACCGGGTCGTCGTCACCGGCCATCGCGTCGAAGAGGACGTCGAGTTCCAGGTCCTGCGTCACATCCTGCTCGTCGGGCTCGCGCTCCAGGTCGAAATCCTCTTCCTGGTAAAGGAGATGGGCCTTCATGGTGCGAGTCGCCTCCGGAGCGAACCATAGGTGAGCCGGTACTTCTCGGCGATGGCGGTGGCGTAGGCGAGCCCGTCGGCAGGTTGTCTGACCAGGTGGTGGGTACGGGTCGCGGGCGCATCGGACTCGACGGTGGGGACCATGCTCACGGTGGCGGCGCCGAGCGCGGCGAGTTCGTCGACGAAGGTCACATACACACAGAGCAGATCCCGTTCGATGATCTGCCGCAGCACGGCCTCGCCGATGAACAGGGCGTCGTGCAGGGTGGTCGAGTTGAAGCTCTCGTTCATCACGATGACGCTGTCGCCGGTGGCCTGTTGAAGTACCTGGTGGATGCGGGTGAGTTCGTCCTCCAGCTTGCCGCGCAGGTTCCGTAGGTCCTCTTCCCGCTCGAAGTGGGTGAACATCCGGTCGAGCAGGAAGAGTTCCGCCTCCGCCGCGGGTACGGGGCAGCCCAGGGCCGCCAGGTGGTGCAGCTGGCCGAACATCCGGGCGAACGTGGTCTTCCCGCCCTGGTTCGGTCCGGTCACGACGATGACCCGCTCGGGCGGGGTCAGACGGAATCCGTTGGTGACGACGGTGCGCCCGTCTCCGACGAGCTTGTCGGCCAGCGCCAGATCGAAGGCGTCCCGGGCCCGGACCGCCTTGTCGCGTGTGGAGACGCGGGGATGGCAGAAGGCGAGTCCGGCGGACTTGAGGGGCGCGATGAAGTCCAGATAGGCCAGGTAGAACTGGAGCTCACGGTCGGTCGCGCGGATCCGGTCGTCCAGGAACGCGCTGTGCTCCCCCACATAGGCGTCCAGGGTGGCGAACGCGTCCGGGTTGAGCTTCGCCACCAGGTCGAGGACCTGCGCTTCGACATGGTTCATGTCCAGCTGTCCCCGGAACGCGGAACGGTGGTCATCGGACTCGTCCTGCTGGAATTTGGCGAACGTCCTCTCGACTTCCCGGCTGTAGTCGGGCTCGCCCTCGTAGGGGGTGACCCGGACGCGATTCCCCTTGATACGGATGCTGTACCTGACATCCGCGAGTGCCCGGTCCACCTCCGCGGCGCCGGAGACCAGCCGGGTGAACCCGTCGGATGCCGTGTATGCGGCAAGCCATGCCCTCAGTGTGCGGAAACCGCGCGAGCGGGCATCCGTCCGGTCCAGGCCGGCGGTGAGGGCTTCGACGGCGGCGCAGTACTTCTCGGTCGCGTCCACGAACAGGCGCTTCTGCTGGTAGAGGTGATGCAATTCGTCCGCCTGCCTAAGGAGCTTGCGCATCGCCCGCATCCGCTCCGCGAAGGCCCGCACCTCCTCCGCGACGGGGGCCTTCTCCAGGTCCGCGAACACATGCTGGCGGTACTCGACTTCCTCCTCGTCGTGCAGCGGGAGGCGGAAGTACGGCTTGAGGTCGTATTCTTTCCGGCCCCCGGTCATGACATCGACGACCCGGTCAAGATTCAGATCGTGGAAGTACGACGGTTCACCCGCCCTGGTGTCGTCGGCCGGGGACGGAGGGTGGAGGTACAGCAGGCCTGTGAAGGCTTCCGACCGTGCGGAGGGTGCACACGTCGTGGGGGAATTCTCAAGGTCAACAGCGTCGGGCAATCCCATACCGGCCTCCACGTGACAGGTGCCATCCGTCCGTAGAGGCCATCAGCGGGTGGACCCCGCGGTTAAGGGCGAGCCTCATCGCCGGACTCCATTGTGGCCGGAGCCGGGCGCGTCCTACAACCGCTCGGCCACATGCGTGTGCCGACGCGCTCGTACCGCACGCGGGGAGGGCCGCGCGACGGAGGAGGGCTCCGATGCACGGCGGGGACTCTTCGGGTGACATCGCGGCCCGGCCCGTTGACGCGGCCTCATCGCCTGCCCACCATGGTCGGCAGGCGATGAGGCTCGCCTTCAACCGCGGTTGTGCGCCGCTGATGGCCTCTACCGATCGACCGCACCGGTTCCCCGGTGCCGTATCCGGTGGAGGCAGCAGCGATGAGAACGGGCCAGGGACCGGCGGACAGCAGTGACCCGAGCCGGTCCCCCGCCCCGTCCGGCGTCCTGAGGCAGTCGGTGCGATGAGCGCGGACCTGCCGCTTCCCCTCGTGCAGACGCTTCAGCCCCTGACGGTGCTGGTGGCTGCTCCCGGCCTGTCCGGTGTGATCGCGAAGGTCGAGGCCCGCATGCAGGGCCGGCGCGGGCCCCGTGTCCTTCAGCCCTACTACGACCTGGCCAAACTGTTCGGCAAGGAGTCCCTGGCACCGGCCGGGGCGAGCTGGTTCTTTCTCGCGGCGCCCGCGGTGGCGTTGACCTGCTATCTGACGGTGCCGCTGCTCATCCCCGTCCTGACGACCTTCGGCCTGCCGCTGGGCTACATGGGCGACATCCTCGGTGGCGGCTTCCTGCTGGCGCTGGCGAGTTTCTCGGTGGCGGTCGCGGCGGCGGAGAGCGGTGGCCCCTACGCGCAGCTGGGAGCCAGCCGTTCCAAGACGTTCGGGGCGATCACCGAGCCCGTGGTGCTGTTCGTGGTGTTCACCGTCGCCCTGGTCACGGCCACCGACCTGCCGTACGCACAGGCCGCCACGGTCCGCTCGTCGGCCGGTGAGATCATCCGCCCCGCACATCTGCTGGCCAGCGCCGCGCTGTTCCTCGTGATCCTCTACGAGACCGCCCGCATCCCGGTCGAGACGCACACCGGCACCAACGAGTTCGGGATGATCGAGGAAGCGCGGGTCTTCGAGCACTCCGGGCCGTATCTCGCCCTGCTGAAGTGGGGCTCGGCGATGAAGCAGTTGATCTTCTACACCCTGCTGATCGACGTGTTCCTCGCCCCCTGGGGCCTGTCGTCCAGCACCGCGGCCGGCTCCGTCATGCTGGCGATCCTCGCGCTCCTGGGCAAAGCGGTGCTCCTGGGCTGTGTCGTGGCGGTCATCGACAACAGCTTCGCGAAACTCCGGCTCTTCAAGATCACCGAGTTTGTGTCGGCGGCTTTCCTGCTGGCGGTCCTGGCTCTGTTCACCCTCTATCTGGGAGGCGGCTGATGGCCGTCCTGCTCGCGGCGGACAGCGCGCCGACCACATTCGAGGGGGCCACCAACGCGGTCGCCGTCCTGCTGCTCCTCACCGAGTTCGCCATGCTGCGCGCGGCGCTCTCCCGTTCGCAGGTACATCTGTACGCGGTGCAGTCACTGCTCGTCTCGGCGCTCGCGGTGATCGTGGCGGCGGGGCGGGACCTGCCCGAACTCTATGTCCTGGCCGCTGTCTCCCTCGCCCTCAAGGTCGTGGCGGTGCCCTGGCTGATCACGCGGCTGCTGCGCGACGCGCAGGTGGAGATCGCCGGGTCGGGGGCGATCGGCGTGGCCGGGGCGACACTGCTCTCCCTCGCCCTGGCGGGCTTCGGGTTCTTCGCCGTCGGTTCGCTGGACATCCGCAGCCGCTTCCTGCCGCACGCGGCGCTCGGCCTGTCCATGTCCGTGGTGATGGTGGCGTTCGTCCTGATGATCGTGCGACGGGACGTGGTCTCCCAGGCGGTGGGCTTCTTCTCCCTGGAGAACGGTGTCTCCCTCGCCTCGCTGGTCGTGGCGGCCGGTATGCCGCTGATCATCGAAGTGGCCTTCCTGTTCGACCTGTTGGTCGCGGTCGTGGTGTTCGGTGTGCTGATGCGGGTGCATCACCACCGCACGGCGTCGCTGTCCACCGAGTCCCTGACCACACTGCAGGGATGAGAGGTACCCATGACGGTCGTCCTGCTGCTCCTGACGCTGGTACCCCTGCTCCCCGCGCTCGCCGCGCTCGTCGCGCCGGTCCGCGTCACACAGGCGCTCACCGTCGTCTCCGGGGTCTGCTGCCTCGGGCTCGCGCTCGCTCTCGTACCGGAGGCGGGCAACCGCGATCTGCGTATCGGCTTTCTGCGCGCGGATGCCCTGTCCGCGGTGTTCGTGCTGGCCACCGCGTTCGTCTACGCGGCGTGTGCCGCGCACAGTGTCGGCTATCTGCGTCATGACGAGCGCGCCCGGGACTTCCCCCGCTACGCACGCCGCTTCTACCTCGGCTTCAACCTCTTCGCCTGGTCCATGCTGTGCGCGCCCCTGGTGAACGGGCTCGCGCTGCTGTGGATCGCGGTCGAGATCACCACCGTCGTCTCGGCGCTGCTCGTCGCCGTGGAGAACACCGAGGGCTCCACGGAAGCGGCCTGGAAGTATGTGCTGATCGCGTCGGTCGGTCTCGGGGTGGCCCTGCTGGCCACGATCTTCATGTACTACGCGGGCGCCCAGGTCCTGGGGCAGACCTACGACCTGGCGTTCGACCCGCTGCTGAGAGCCGCGGGCCGGCTGCCGCACACCGCCGTCCGGCTCTCGTTCGTACTCGCGGTCCTCGGTTTCGGCACCAAAGTGGGCCTGGTGCCGGTCCATACCTGGCTGCCGGACGCCCATGCGGAGGCGCCCACACCGGTCTCGGCCATGCTCTCCGGCTCTCTGCTCGCCATCAGTTTCTACGCGGTGCTGCGCTACTACCAGATCGCTGTCCCCGCTCTCGGTCCGCACTTCCCCCGGACCGTGCTGCTCGTCTTCGGGATCGCCTCACTGCTGCTGGCGGCGCTCTACCTGCTCGACCAGCACGACATCAAGCGCCTGCTGGCGTACTCGAGCGTCGAGCACATGGGCATCCTCAGCATCGGTGTCGGCTTCGGTGCCACCGTCGCATCGGCCGGTGTGCTGCTCCATGTGCTCGCGCACGCGGCGGCCAAGGGCAACGCCTTCATGGGCGCGGGGGCGCTCGTACGGAAGTACCGCACCAAGGAGATCGCCGGGCTCAGAGGAGGAGCACGGCTGCTGCCCTGGTCGGCTCCGCTGTTCCTGTCCGCGATCCTCGCCCTGTCCGCCATGCCGCCCTTCGGTATCTTCCGCAGCGAGTTCCAGATCGTGGCGGGCGGACTCGGGACCCGGCACTACGGGCCGGCGGCCGTGCTCGTCGTCCTGGTCACGGTCGCCTTCATGGGGCTTGCCGTAGCGGCGACCCGTATCGTCCTGTCCTCCGCCACGGCGGCGGACACGCCTCCGGTACGCGGCGAACCGAGTGCCTGGATGGTCGTACCCGTGATCGCCGGAGTGCTCGCCCTCCTGGTACTGGGGTTGCATCCGCCCACGGACCTGTCCCAGCTCCTCGGCCGGGGCGCTGCCGAACTGGGGGGTACGACATGACGGCGTCCGGGCAGGCGCCATCGGGCCGTTACCGCCGGCCGTCGCAGTGGCGGGCCGAGTTGCTGGCCCTTGTCGGAGGGGAGAGCCCCGCACGCTTCGCCGGTCTGTTCGGCTCGGCCGAGGACGGAGGCGGGGTGGCCCTTGCCGCGGTGCTCTTCCCTCAGGACGCCCAGGAGCCGCTGGTCCTGAGGACCCTGCTGCCGTCCGACGCTCTCTCCTACCCGTCCCTGAGCGCCGAACTGCCCGCCGCCTTCTGGTACGAGCGGGTGCTGCACGATCTGTTCGGTGTCACGCCCCTGGATCATCCACGCCTCGATCCACTGCTGCTGCCGCTCAAGGACCCCGCACACACGCCGCTGCCGGGCACCGCGCGCGATCCGGAACCGCTCGAACCCGATGAGAGCGCCATTCCGCGAGCGGTCGCCGGACCCGGCGTCTTCACGATTCCGCACGGTCCGGTCCGCTCGGGTGTGGTGGAGTCCGTCGAGTACCTGGTGGAGACCCCCGGCGAGGACATCCCACGCGTCCAGATCCGCGTCTTCCACAAACACCGCGGGGTCTCCAAACGCTTCGAGCAACTGCCGCCCCAGGAGGCGGTCCTGGTCGGCGAGCGGGTGGAGGGGGCCTCCTCCGTCGCCCACGCTCTGGCGTTCTGCCACGCCGGGGGCGGGCGGGCGGGGGTGGGCGGGGACGGGGGGGGCGCGCGGGGGGGGGGCGGGGCGGGCGCGGGGGGGGGGGGGGGGGGGCACCCGCAGCGCGGCGGGGGA
>NZ_JBHYWP010000006.1:72988-109367 GCF_042751845.1 Streptomyces sp. NPDC059398
CGCCGCCCCCCCCCCCCCCGAGCCGCCCCCCCCCCGCCCCCCCCCAGCGGGCTTCCCCCCCCCCCGGCCGCCCGGCCGCGGCACCCCCCGTGCCCTGGCCGGCCCGGCTGGTCCGGTCCCTCCACGCCGAGCTGGAACGGATCGCCAACCACCTCGACACCATGGTCAAACTCACCGAGGCGGCCGGGCTCGCCGTCGCCACGGCACGCTTCGGCCTCCACAAGGAGCGCGTCCTTCGACTGACGGGGCAGTTGTGCGGCAGCCGCTTCGGTCGCGGTGTCGTGGTGCCGGGCGGCGTGCACGCACTGCCCGCGCTCGCTCCCCCGGCCCTGGACGGCGCACTCGCCGGCCTGCACCGGGCGATCGCGTCCGACTGGCGGGCGGCCATGGCCACCCCGTCCTTCCTGGACCGGCTGCGCGGTACGGGGCCGCTCTCGCCGGATCTCGCCAGAGCTCACGGTGCGCTGGGTCCGATCGGGAAGGCGTCCGGCTGCACGGCGGACGCCCGCTACGAACGCCCCTACGACGCCTATACCTCGCTCGGGCTCGGCCAGCCGCCCGACCAGGCCGACGGTGACGCCATGGCCCGCACCCATGTCCGCGGCGCGGAGATCGGCCAGTCGTTCCATCTGCTCGGCCAGGTCGTCGAGGAGCTGCGCGCGCTCCCCGCCGACGGTCTCCTGTGTCTCCCTGTGCCGGAGGACCTCACGGGGGAAGGCGTCGGCTGGGCCGAGGCGGCTCAGGGCGAGGTTCTCCATCTGCTGCGCTGCGACCGGGGGCGGGTCGTCAGATGCGTGCCGCGCTCCGCCTCGTTCCACAACCTCGTTCTCTTCCATGAGGTGTTCGCGGGCGACATCCTCACGGACTTCCCCTTCATCGAAGCGAGCTTCGGACTCTCCATCGCAGGGGTGGCGGTATAGATGCCCTGGTTCTGGCGCGGGTTGCGTGAAGGCGTCGTCACTACCGGATATCCCGGGAGGCACGACGCGTACGCGGACGGTTTTCCCGCAGCGGTGTCGGTACGTCAGCCCTCACCGGAATCGCCTCCCCTGACGGCGGACGAGGCCGCGGGCCTGTGCCCGACCGGGGCCATCGTGTCCGACGGCGCCGGTGCGGTCTCGCTCGACCGGGGGCTGTGCATCCAGTGCCTGCGCTGCACTCGGGCGCGCCCGGACCTCTTCGGGCCGCAGTACGGGACGGAGACGGCGGCCGTCTCACGCGCCTCTCTCGTCGTACCGGAATCGGGCGGGAGCGATACGGGCGAGAGCGATCCGGCACTCGAAACGCTGCGGAAGGAGCTGGCGGCCCGGACGGCCCGCTTCCGCCGCTCGCTCCACATCCGGCATGTCGACGCAGGGTCCGACGGAAGCGAGGAGTGGGAGATCGCCGCGCTCGTCAACCCCGTCTACGACATCCACCGGCTGGGCCTGTTCTTCACCGCCAGCCCCCGCCATGCGGACGTCCTGCTGGTCACAGGTGCCGGAACACGCGGTATGGCCGCTCCCCTGCGCCGAACCCACGAGGCCACCGCCCGGCCCGTCGTCGTCATCGCGGCCGGTACCGACGCCTGCGGCGGCGGGCTGTACGCCGACTCGTACGCCACACATGGCGGGCTCGCCGATCTGGTCGACGTGGACATCTGGGTACCGGGCTCGCCGCCCAGTCCCTTCTCCCTGCTGTATGCGCTGCTGCTGGCCACCGGCCGGCTCGCGGAGAGCGGAGCGACCTCGTGAAGGCGCTGATCACCCTGGGGCTGCTGCTGTTCGCAGGCGCCGCGGCGGCCGACTGCCTGGCCGGGCGCCACCTCCGCCGTGCGCGGCTCACCGCGGTGCCGTATCTGCTGTGTGCGGCGGGGTCCGGCTGCCTCGCCGCGGTCGGTGCCGGGGCGCTGCGTACCCCGGGCTCGCCTCCGTACCTCGGCTTCGGCGACTGGCTCGGATTCGGAACGAGCGGCCTTGAGGTGGACCGTCTGTCCGCGCTGTTCTGGCTGTTGACCTTCGCTGTCGCTGTCGCCGCATGCCTGACCGCCGCGGGGTGGGCGCCGGGCCGGGTGCACAGCCGTGGCCCGGCCGCCTACTGCGCGCTCGTCCTCGCCTCGGTGGCTGTCGTGGAGAGCGCCGACAACGCCTTCCTCTTCCTGTTCGCCTGGGAAGCGCTGACGCTGGGCTTCTATCTGCTGACCGCGTCCGAAGGCACCCACACCAACGCCTCGCTGGTGACTCTCGGCTTCGGCAAGGTCTCCGGAGCCGCCCTGCTCCTGGGCCTCCTGCTGCCCGCCACCCGCACCGGCAGCTTCCTGCTGGCCGACTTCAGCCGCTTCCCGCCGGGCTTTCCGCACGGCGCCGCCTGGACCCTCCTCGTCATCGCGTTCGCCGTCAAGGTCGGGCTCGCCCCCGTCCAGGTGTGGATGCCGCGCGGCTACTCGGCCGCACCGGCCGGGCTGCGGCCCGTCATGGCGGGTGTGGCCGTCAACGCGGGGTTCTACGGTCTGTGGCGCACCCTCGACCTGCTCGGGCGCCCGCCCGCCTGGCTCGCCGTCGCGCTCCTGCTCGTCGCGGCGCTCACCGCGCTCCTGGCCATCGCCCACGCAGCTGTTCAGGGGCGCCTCGAACGGGTTGTCGCCTACTCCAGTGTCGAGAACGCCGGACTGATCTGCGCGGGCTACGCGGTGGCGCTGGTCGGCGTGTGCGTGGACAGCGACCGGCTCACGGCGGCCGGTCTGATCGCGGCGACTCTCCAGACGGTCGCTCACGCGATCGCCAAGACCCTGCTGTTCGCCGGGGCGGCGGCCCTCGAATCGGACGCGGAGACCGGAGATCTGGAGCAGCTGCGCGGTACGGCCCGCCGACTGCGCTGGGCGGGTACGGCGGTCGCTGTGGGCTCCGTCACGCTGGCGGGGCTGCCGCCCACCGCCGGGTTCGTCTCCGAGTGGTTCCTGCTGGAGTCCCTGATGCAGCAGTTCCGGGTGGTGCATCTGCCGTACGCGCTCGCCCTCGCCGCGGCGGGCGCCCTGGTGGCGCTCACCGTCGGATTCGCCTCCGTCACCTTCGTACGCATCATCGGCATGACCGTCCTCGGTCCCCGCGACCGCGGACCGGCCCCGCGCGCACCCCGCAGCACGGACCTGGCCATGGCGGGCCGGTTCGGTGTGCTGATCCTCGCGGTCGGCGGCAGCGCGCTGGCCGCACTGACCCCGCTCGAACTCCGCCTCGCCATCCGGGGACTTCAGGACCTCGTACCGGCCCGTACCAGCGGCGGCGTCCTGAAGTCCCCGTGGGTCGTACAGCCCGTCTTCAAGGATTTCTCCGTGCCGTCACCCTCCTGGCTCTGGGTCTCGATGCCGCTGCTGCTGGCAGCCGTCGCCGTCCTGCTGCTCGGAGCCTCCCGCGGTGGCGCCCTGCGCGTACGGCGGACCCCCGCCTGGCGATCCGCCGGGGGCGGGGTGCACGGCGACGACCAGTACACCCCGTTCGGCTACGCCAACCCCACCCGCCGGGTGCTGGCTTCCGTACTGCGCACCCGGACCAGGGCCACCTCACCGTCCGCTGCGGCGGGGAAGCCTCCGCCAGGGGCCGGGGCTGCCGTCCCCACGGCCGTGACGGGCGGGGTCCTGGACTACTCCACCGATGTGGTCGAAGTGGTGGAAACCTATGCGTACCGGCCGTTCTACCGTCCCCTGCGTGCCCTGGTAGCCGCGTCCAAACGCCTCCAGTCCGGCCATCTGGACGCCTACCTCGCCTACATGCTGATCGTCCTGGTCGCTCTCCTGACAGTCGTGACCGGCCTGGCGTGAACCACGATCCCGTCCCATGTCCCGGCCAGAAGGACATGTCCCGGCCAGAAGGAGCAGAACCCCGCGATGTCCGCAGCCCCCGTCACTCCTTTCCACAGGATCCTCGTCGCCTGGGACGCCTCGCCCGCAGCCCGTACCGCACTCACCACCGCCATGGCCATCGCCCACGGCAAGGGCCTCGTCATCGCCAGAGCCGTTCTCACCCCGCCCCAGCACACCGAAACCGGCGGCGAGCAGAGCCGCGACCTCGGCTCCAGACGGGTCTGGCTCCAGGACCAGTTCGACCATGCCCTCGACACCAGCAGCCACCACGGCGCCCGGGTACGCCTCGAATGGGGAGAGAGCAACGACATCCCCACCGACTTGTGTGCCCACGCCGAACGCCATGGGTGCGACCTGATCGTCCTCGGACGCCACGGGGACGACAGCCGGTTGCGCACCGCGGGTCTCGGGCCGGTGGCGCAGGCCGTCAGCGCCCGCTCCGCGCTGCCCGTCCTGCTCGTCAGCACACCCCGCGGCGCCGAGCCGGGGCAGCCCTGAGAGGGATCGACCCGTGTGGCCCTGCGCTGTCGGGCCGGACCGGGACGGAGGGGCGCGGATGCCGGGTGTCCGGTGGAAGCACGGGCGGGGTCCGGTTCCGGTTCCGGGATCAGCGTTCGTATACGCCGGTCAGACGGCCGCGGTCGAGGACGGGCGCGGTGATCGCGGTCAGGAGGGCGCGGGGGCGTGCCCGGTCCACCGGCGTGGCGCCGGGGGCGCTCTCCACGGGGGCGGCGAGGGCGAAGAGCTGGAAGGTGTAGTGGTGTGGTCCGTGGCCCTTGATGGGCGCCGGGCCGTGGTAGCCGCGGCCGATGGTGGACCGCAGCACCCGTACACCGGTGGCCGGCTTCCGCGCACCGAGGGCGCCGGGGTCGAGCTGCCCGGTCGCCGGGTCGATCAGCGCGACACAGTGCGCGGCGGGTCTGGTCAGCGGGACGTCGATGTCCTCGACGACCAGCAGGAGTTGGGCGGTGCCGGGCGGCGGCGTGGTCCAGGCCAGGTGGGGCGACAGGTCGGCGCCGCCGATGTTCTTCGCGCAGTGCCGCAGCGGCAGGGCATCGCCGTCGCCGAAGTCCCGGCTGGTGAGTGCCAGCAGCTCGGGGCCCTGCAGGTGGGGGAGGTTCCACGCCGTGTGGGTCTCGCCCGCCCTGCGGTGGTGCAGGAGTCGTCCGACGAGGGTCATCGTGCTGCCTCCACCTTGGTGATGATCTCGTCGGTGGTGGCGGTCTCGCCGAGCTTGGGGAAGACGTGCCCGATGCTGTGACGGTGAGCGTCGGCGTCCGGGTCGCTCATGGCGTCGGTGGCGAGGACGACGTGGTAGCCGTGGTCGGAGGCCGAGCGTGCTGTCGACTCGACGCCCGCGCTGGTCGAGATACCGGCGAGCACGAGCTGGGTGACGCCCAGATCCCTGAGGAGGGTGTCGAGGCCGGTGTCGTGGAAGGCGCTGCGCCGCCGCTTGGTGATCAGGTGGTCGGTCGGCCGGACGTCGAGTTCGTCGACGAGGTCGGCCCAGCCGGCCGGCAGTGCGGCGATGCTGCGGGACCCTCCGGCCTCGGTACGTCCGGGGGCGCGTCCGGTGACGTTGACCAGGATCACGGGCAGGCCGTGCCGCCGGAACTCGGCGGCCAGCCGGGCCGCCTGTGCGACGACGGCACTGCCCGAACCCTCGGTGTGGGCCGAGACGATGCCCTGCTGCAGGTCGATCACGACGAGCGCGGGCACGGGGTCGATCGTTGTCAGTGTCATGGGGTTGTCTCTCCTGTGGAGGTGGGCCGGTTGCCGGGGTCGGCCGGTGTGGTGCGCTCAGCCGCTGCTGTACGTGTGCGGGCGTGCGAGGGGGTCACGGCGGGGGCCTCCCGCGGAGCCGGGGCGCTTGCGGTGGGTCCGGTACCGGCGCCGCGCAGCAGGGAGGCGATCGCCGCGAGGAGGGCGAGGGTGGCGCCGAAGGCGAAGACGACGACCAGGCCGGAGTGGAAGGGGCCGGAGATCAGTTTCGGGAAGAACTCGCTGCCGGTCAGGGCCTGTTGCTGCGCTGCGGTCAGATGGGCCAGGACGCCGCTGGGCTGCAGCAGGTGCTGGATCGGGTTGACGCCCAGCTGTGCGGCGAACAGGGACGAGACCGGAGGCAGGCCGCCGACCTGGGCGGCGACATGGGCCGGTACGCCCTGGTGCTGAAGTCCGCTGGTGAGGGTGTGCGGGAGGCTGTCGGCCAGCCCGGCGATCATGAGCGAGAAGGACACGCCGATGGAGACGGCGGTGCCGGAGTTCTGGAAGGTGGCACGCATGCCGGAGGCGACCCCGCGCAGGTGCGCGGGCACGCTGCCCATGATCGAGGAGGAGTTGGGAGAGGCGAACATGCCGCTGGCTATCCCGTTGAGCGCGATCAGCACCGCGAAGATCCAGTAACTGAAGTCGATCGGCAGCAGCATCAGCCCGAGGAAGCTGGCGCCGAAGAGCAGCGCGCCGCCGGTGGCAAGTCCCCGGGAGCCGAACCGGTCGGAGAGGTGGCCCGATATGGGGCCCGCGGCGAGGAATCCGGCGGTCAGCGGCAGCATGAAGATCCCGGCCCACAGGGGCGTGTCGCCGTAGTCGTAGCCGTGCAGGGGAAGCCAGATGCCCTGCAGCCAGATGATCAGCACGAACTGCATCCCGCCCCGGCCGATCGAGATGGCCAGGCCCGCCATGTTGCCGAAGGTGAAGGCCCGCCGGCGGAAGAGGTCCAGTTGGATCAGGGGCGCGGCGACACGTCTCTCGATGGCGATGAATGCCGCCAGAAGAACGAGTCCACCGGCGAGCATCGCGTCGACCAGCGGGTTGGTCCAGCCCATGGTGTGCCCGCCGTAAGGCTGCAGTCCGAAGGTGACCGCGATCAGGGCCGCGCTGAGGCCCACCGCGAAGGTGATGTTGCCCCACCAGTCGATCCGGCCGCCGCCGCGCTTCCCGGTCTCGCGCAGGGTGCGGTAGGCCCACAGCGTGAAGAACACGCCGACGGGCACATTCACCCAGAACACCGCCCGCCAGTCCCAGGCCGAGAGCAGTCCCCCGGCCACCAGGCCGATGAACATCCCGCCCAGCGCCGCGACCTGGTTGATGCCCAGCGCGAATCCGCGCTGCTCCTGCGGGAAGGCATCGGTCAGGATCGCGGCCGAGTTCGCGGTGAGCATCGAGCCGCCGACAGCCTGCACCACACGCCAGGCGATCAGCCACATCGCCCCATGGCCGCCGTCGAAGGGGTCGAAGGAGAGCAGGACCGAGGCGAAGGTGAAGACCGCGAAGCCGGAGTTGTAGATCCGTACCCGGCCGTACATGTCGCCCAGGCGGCCCACCGTGACCACCAGGACGGCCTGGACCAGCCGGTATCCCATGATCATCCACAGCAGGTAGGCGATATTGCCCGGAGCCAGCGGGTCCAGGTGCACACCGCGGAAGATCGCCGGCAGGGCGATCAGCACGATGGAGCCGTCCAGCGCGGACATGAAGACCGCGGCGGTCGTGTTGGTGAGCGCCGTCCACTTGTACCGGTCGTCACCGGCCGGGCGGGTGGAGCCGGGTGCGTCCGGCGGAGAGCCGGGTATGTCCGCAGGAGAGGCGGGTGTGTCCGGAGGATCTGCCATCAGCTTGGGTCCTCGTGGTTCCGTGTGGTTCCGTCGTGTCGGATGTGCTGTGTCAGATGTTCTGTGCCAGCCGCTCCAGCAGCGGCGCGGCCGCTGCGAGTTGCTCCAGCTCCGTGGGCGTGAACGCATCGCCGGCCAGGGCCCGGGCGATGAGTTCGGCCCGTGCGTTGCGCTTGTCCTTCAGCGCCTGGTGACCGGCCCCGGTCACCGTCAGCACCATGCGCCGCCCGTCGTCCGGGTCCGGACGGCGCTCGACCAGACCACGGGCCCGCAGCGTGCCGAGTGTCGCCCCCATCGCCTGTGCGGTGATCTGCACCTCCCGGGCCAGCGCCGATGAGGTGGTGGGGCCCGAGCGGTCCAGATGTGACAGGGCTGTCCGCTCGGGCATCGTGAGCCCGCCGTCGACCGGCACTTGGCGTACCCGCCGTACCAGCACGCTGAGGCTCGCCAGCAGGGCCGAGGCGACCGCGTCGGGGTCCAGGTCGTCGTTCATGTACTAAGGCTACTTTATCAAGCAGGCTTAGTACATACGCCGGAGCGCTGAGGGACTGTCGGACTGAGGAGCTGTCGGGCTGGGGGGGCAGTGGACTGGGGGGACAGTGGGTTGGGGGCAGTGGACTGGGGGGCAGGTGGCAGCCAAGCGTCCGCGGGGTGAGATGCTGGATGTCATCAATTGAAGACATCATCCGATGACAATGCCCGACAGCAGACAAGGTCCGCCCCGTGCACCCGATATCCGGCTCCACCCCCGCCCCCTGGCAACAGCGGGCCCTGGTCCCTGTACTGGTGTCCCTCGGCATGCTGGTCGCGATCATCAGCAGCCTCGGCGCCCCGCTGATCCCGACCATCGCCGCCGTGGACCATGTCTCGGTGGACGACGCCCAGTGGTCCCTCACCGTCACGATGCTGATCGGGGCCGTCGCCACTCCGGCCATGGGGCGGCTGGGAGACGGGCCCCACCGCCGGAGGGTGATCCTGACCGGGCTCGCCGTGGTGCTTCTCGGGAGCCTGCTGGCTGCTCTGCCGCTGGGGTTCGCCTGCCTCATCGCGGGGCGCGCGTTCCAGGGTGTGGGCATGGGTCTCGTTCCGCTCGCGATCGCCACCGCGCGCGACTCCGTACCGCCCGAGCGGGCCCGGTCTGCGCTGTCGACGCTCTCGCTCACCACGGCCGCCGGCGTCGGGATCGGCTACCCGGTCACCGGGCTACTCGCCCAGAGCCTCGGGATGTACGCGGGGTTCTGGTTCGCCGCGATCGCCACCACTCTGGCTCTCGGCGCCGCCGCCGTCGTACTCCCCACGCCTCCCCGGCGTCCGGCGCACCCCATGGACGTACCCGGGGCTCTGCTCCTGACGCTCGGTATGACCGGGCTGCTGTTCACCCTGACCCAGGGGGAGCACTGGGGCTGGGGATCTCCCCGGCTGGTGGTGCTCGGCGCCGTCTCGGTGCTGCTGCTGGCCGGCTGGGTGCTGCAGGAGCTGCGTACCGCCCATCCCCTGGTGAATCTGCGTCTGGTCCGTGACCGTACGGTCTTCGCGGCGCATCTGACCACCATGATGGGCGGCGTCGGGATGTATCTGCTGATCTCCCTCGTGACCCGGTATGTACAGACGCCGTCGGACGCCGGGTACGGCTTCGGGGCCTCCGTCGTCGTCACCGGCCTGATCCTGGTGCCGTTCTCGGCGGGCAGTCTGGTGGCCGGCCGCGTGGTGCGGATCCTGGTCCGCAACCAGCCGCCGGTCCGGCTGCTGCCCGTGAGCTGTCTGCTCTCCCTCGCGGCCCTGCTGACCTTCGTCTTCGCCCACGACGGCCTGTGGGAGGTGTTCGTGACGATGGCGCTGGCCGGACTCGGTGTCGGTGTCAACTTCGCGGTCACCCCGGGGCTCGTGGTCGGTGGCGTGCCCGCGCATGAGACAGGGAGCGCGATGAGTTTCAATCAGGTGGTGAAATACATCGGTTACTCGGCCGGCAGCGCGCTCAGCGCCGTGATCCTCCAGGCCGCCACCACGTCGGGGCAGGGCCTTCCCCCCGAGAGCGGATACCGTACGGCCGGGCTGACGGGGTGTGCGGTCTGGGCCGCGACCGCCGTGGTGGCGTACGTCCTGATCCGGACGGGTGCCCGCGCCGCCCGGGCAGGGATCCGGGGCGGCCGGTCCCCGGTCGTTGTCGACGGCGGCCCGGTCACGGACGGCGGTGGCCTCGTCGGGCGGACCGAGGTGGAGTTGTGAGCGGCGCGGCGCCGGGGCGCCGCCGCGACGCGGCCCGCAGCCGCGAGCTGCTGCTCACGGCGGCGAGTGAGCTCTTCGCCGAGCGGGGGTTCGACCGCACCACCATCCGCGACATCGGTGAGCGGGCCGGAGTGGACCCGGCGCTGATCGCACGCTACTTCGGCAGCAAGACCCTGCTCTACGTGGCCGCGCTCCACGCCGAGCAGGGCGGCACGGCGCCGGCCGACCTCCTCGACGAGCAGCGGCTGCGCGAGGTCTTCGACAGGACCGACCGGCGTGGTCCCGTCCCGCTGCTCCAGGTCGCCGTCCAGCCGCTGAGCGACCCGGCGGCCCAGGACGCCGCACGCGCGGCGCTGCACGCACGGCTGGTCGAGCCGCTGCACGAGCGCTTCGCCCGCGAAGGGGCTGAACAGCCCCGGCTGCGTGCCGAGTTGGTGACAGCTGCCGTGACGGGAATTCTGCTGGGGCGGCACTCCGGGGCCTTCGACGAACTGGCCGGGGCCTCCCCCGGTGATCTGGTCGCTCTGCTCCGCGGCACCTTCCTGAGCGAGGACTGAGCACCGGGCGCGGAGCGGGCTGCGCGGGGCAGGACGGGCGGGCAGAGGTGCGTCTTGACGACCCGCGAGCCGTTTCACGTACGGTCGTCGCGCCCGGGTCCGACCAGCAGCACAAGCTTTCCGCGTCCGTGGCCCTCCTCGCCGACGCGGTGCGCCTCCGCGACCCCGGTGAGCGGGAAGGTTCTTGCGACCGGGAGCGAGAACCGTCCGGCTTCGACCAGCTCGCCGATCCCGGCGAGCGCGTGGACGGCCCGGCCGTCGTCCCCCCGGCTGAACCTCACGCCGTGCTCCCGCGCACCGCCGAAGTCGGCGACCGTCACGACCTGCTCCGGCCCGCCCGCGAGGCCGATGAGTTCGGGCAGCACACCGCTCCCGGCGACATCGAGCGCCCTGTCGACACCCGCGGGCGCGAGCGCGCGTACCCGTTCGCCGAGCCCCTCCCCGTAGGCGACGGGCTCGGCACCGAGTGAGCGGAGGTAGGCGTGGTTCGCCGGGCCTCCCGTGCCGATGACACGTGCGCCGCGCGCCACGGCGAGCTGCACCGCGGCGCTGCCGACGCTTCCGGAGGCACCGTTGACGAGGAGCGTCTGCCCGGACCCGACGCCGAGTTGTCCGAGTGCGCGGGTGGCCGTCTCGACGGCGGACGGCAACGCGGCGGCGCCGGCGAAGCCGAGAGACGGCGGGACCGGCGCGTAGAAGGACAGCACCGCCAGCTCGGCCTGGGCCGCGCCTTGCGCGGAGAGGCCGAAGACGCGGTCGCCGACGGCCGTGTCCGTCACGCCCTCGCCCAGCTCGTCGACCACGCCCGCCGCCTCATGGCCCAGGGTCTGCGGGAGTTCCTGGTCCATCAGCCCCTTGCGCTTCTTCCAGTCACTCGCGTTGACACCTGCCGCCCGTACCGCGATCCGGACCTCTCCCGGCCCCGGACGGGGGTCGGGGAGGTCCACGATCTCCAGTACCTCGGGGCCTCCGAACCGGGTGAACCGGACTGCCTTCATCGGTCGCTCCGCTCTCGCACAGGGGTGCGTGCTCGCCGTGCCCCGGGCCATGCACGCCCGGCGCTACGCAGACCGTACGGGGTCGTCGCGGCCAGGGCCGGGCGTCCCTCGCTCAGCTGTGACCGCTGAGGACATCGGGCTCGCTCGACGGAGCGCGTTCGGGCGGCACATCGGTGACGTCCTCGGGGCGCAGCAGCGCGGAACCCGCCGTCTCCTTCAGGGACAGGGCGGCGATCAGGCCACCCGCGGCGAAGACCATCAGATACGGGCCGGGCACCAGCGTGCTTCCGGTGGCGGAGATGAGCACCGTCATCAGGTAGGGCACGGTGCCGGCGAACAGTGCCGCGGTGATGTTGTAGGCGATGGACAGTCCGCTCTGCCGGGTGCGGGTGGGGAAGATCTCCGCGGACCACACGGCGTAGGTGCCGAGGATCGCCGCCAGGATCACTCCGAGCAGCAGACCGGCGACCCAGGTTCCGGCGAGTCCGGTCCGCATCAGGAGGAAGGCCGGGGTGGAGCCGACCAGCAGGGCCGCCGTCGCCCCGACGAACACCGGTTTGCGTCCCACCCGGTCCGAGAGCCTGCCGAACAGCGGTACGAGCACCAGCCCCAGCAGTGAGATGGCGGTGGACAGCAGGGCGGCGCTGTCGGCCGAGTGGCCCAGGTTGTCGGTCTCGTAGGTGACCAGATAGGTCAGTACCGCGTAGAAGGGGACGTGCATGGCCGTCATCAGGCCCGCCGCCTGGAGCAGTTGGCGCTTGTGGGAGCGGAGCAGGTCCCGGGTGGGGGTGCGCGAGACGGTGTTGTTGGCTTCGAGCGCCCGGTACTCCGGGGTGTCCTCGATCTTGTTGCGGATGATGAAGCCGATGATGCCGAGCGGGCCGGAGACGAGGAAGGGGATGCGCCAGCCCCAGGAGGTGAGCTGGTGGTCGTCGAGTCCGGTGGAGAGCAGCAGGAAGACGAACGACCCGGCGAGGAATCCGAGCAGGGAGCCGACCTCCAGCCAGCTCACCCCGAATCCGCGCCGTCGTCGCGGCGCGCTCTCGGCGAGGAAGCTGGCCGCGCTGCCGAACTCGCCGCCCGCGGCGAAGCCCTGGACCAGACGGAGGGCCAGCAGGAGCAGCGGTGCGGCGATCCCTATCGACGCGTAGCCGGGCAGCAGTCCGATCGTCATGGTCGCGCCGGACATCATGAAGATGACCAGGGACAGGGTGCGCTTGCGGCCGATCCGGTCGCCGAGCGGCCCGAACACCAGGGCGCCGACGGGCCGGATGCCGAACGAGAGGGCGAACACGCCGAACACGGCGAGCAGCCCGGTCGTGCTGTCGCCGGCCGGGAAGAACACGGTCGCGACGGTCCCGGCGAGATAGGCGTAGGCAGCCCAGTCGAACCAGTGGACGAACACGCCGACGGCTCCCGCAGTGACGCTCCTGCGCAGCGAAACCGCGTCGGTGGCCACCTCGGTCTCGGTCGTCGTCGTGTCACCGGTGTTGCAGGGGGGCATGCGCGCCTCCTTGGGGGTGGGTGGAGAAGCCGGAGCTGTACGGGGGCCGCCGGCGCGGTGCCCGGAGCGCGGGCGGACCGCGGTGCGGGCGGGCCGGCCGGAGGGCGGGGCTGGCGGGCTCGCGGGACCGGGCTTCGGTCAGCGGCTCGCGTTCTCGTACCGGGGCCGGGTGCGGGGCTCCCGTAAGGGCTGCCGTCGTGACCGCGGGCCCGTCCACGGAACGTGAACGGGCCGCGTGGCCGGGGCGGCGGCCGACCCCGTCACCCCGCTGCTCCTGCCGTCGCGCGGTCCAGTCCGGTCCAGGCCAGTGCGACCGCCCCGTCGAGCAGTGCCCGCTGCGCGGTTCCGCCGACGCAGTACGCGGCGAACTCGTGCTGGTGGTTGGTGGCGGGCAGGGAGCCGATGCCGATGTAGGGGTGGATGGCCGGCACCACCTGCGAGACGTTGCCCATGTCGGTGGAGGCGCGGTTCATCCGCGCGGCCTGGCCGGTCGGGGCGAACTCCCGCCCCAGGGCGAGGGCGTTCGCACGGTAGTGCCCGAGGGCGGTCTCGTCCGTGCGGAACTCCGCGTACGGCCTGCTCTCCGGTTCGATCTCCAGCTCGCAGCCCGTCGCGAGCGCGCCGGCCTCGAAGGCCCGCATGACGCGGGGCTCCAGCTCGGCCAGTTCGGCGAGCGTCTCGGCCCTGACGTACCAGCGTCCCGTCGTGCGCTCCGGTATGGCGTTCGGGGCGTCCCCCGCGTGCGTCACCACGCCGTGCACCCTGGCCGATGCCGGCAGCTGCTGGCGCAGCAGCCCGATGGCGACCTGGGCGACGGTGAAGGCGTCGGCGGCGTTGATCCCGGCCTCCGGGTAGGCGGCGGCGTGCGCGGACTTCCCGGTGTAGGAGATCTTGGAGTGGCTGACCGCGAACGGGCGTGCCTCGGCGACGTCGACCGGCCCCGGATGCACCATCATCGCGAGGTCGACCCCGGCGAAGGCTCCGCGGTCCAGCAGCTCGATCTTTCCGCCGCCGCCCTCTTCGGCCGGGGTGCCGTAGACCTCCACGGTGAGCCCGGCCTCGTCGGCGACGGAGGCCAGGCCGAGCGCGGCGCCGACCGAGCTCGCCGCGATGAGGTTGTGCCCGCAGGCGTGCCCGAGGCCGGGCAGTGCGTCGTACTCGGCGCACAGGGCGATCCGGACGGGCCCGCTGCCGAACCGGGCGTGGAAGGCGGTGTCCAGGCCCAGGTAGGAGGCGGTGACATCGAATCCGGCGCGGTCCAGCAGCTCGGGTACGGCGGCGGCCGCCCGGTGTTCCTCCCAGGCGGTCTCCGGGTCGGCGTGCAGCCGTTCGGAGAGGCCGGTCAGTGCGTCGGCGTGCCGGTCGACCGTCTGCCGGGCCGCCTCCTTCGGGCCGCCCCTCACAGGTCGCCCGGAACGCCGTAGGAGGGAGCGGAGGCGGGGTCGAGCCCGCGCCGCACATAGTCGTCGCGCTGTGGCAGCCAGATGTCGACGAGTTCGCCGAGCCGGTCCACGGGGTCTTCGGCCCAGTCCACCCGCAGGTCGGTCACCCGCCAGCCGGCGTCCGCGACGACCGCCAGTCCCGCCGAGTACACCGGGCCCTCCTCGCCGCCGGCCACGACGGCGGCCTTCATCGCGGCCATCAGACGCTCTTCGAGCTCCCCGGTGGCCGAGGCCCAGGTGTCGATGAGGACCCCGGGGATGTGCTCGCCCGACAGCATGTTGCCGGCCGCGACCGCGCCGTCCGCGGTGGCCGACGCATGGGTGCCGAGCGTGTGCGGGCCGCTGTAGGCGCATCCGGGACCGGTGCGGCCGACCACGGTCAACTGACGGTAGGCGATGGTCTTCGCGTGGCGCGCCGCGCCTGTGACGTCGGACAGGGCGCGTTCCGCGTCGCCGTGCTCCGCCAGCCCCGCCAGCAGCTCCGTGCCGATCATGGGGTCGGTGATGTTCTGCGAGGCCGCCGCACCGGTTCCGGGCCGCAGATGTGCGACCCGGGCGGCGACCGCCGGACTCGACGAGCTGACCGCGATACCGAACCGGTCACCGTCGCGTACCACCAGGGAGAACGTCATGCCCGCTCCTCCTCGGGGATCACGGCGATCGCGTCGATCTCGCACAGCCACTCCGTACGGGCCAGGGCCGACACCACCAGGCCGGTGGAGATCGGGTGGACGCCCTTGGTCCAGCGGCCCACGGTGCGGTAGACGGCCTCGCGGTAACGGGGGTCGATCAGATAGATCGTCAGCTTGACCAGGTGTTCCATCCGGCTGCCGGCCTCTTCCAGCAGCATCTTGATGTTGGCCATGGCCTGCTCGGCCTGCGCCTCGGCGTCGCCGATGCCCACGGACTCGCTGGTGTCGAGGTCCTGGCCGATCTGGCCCCGGACGTACACCGTGCGCCCGGCGACGACGGCCTGGCAGAGGTCGTTGTCGAGGTTCTGCTCGGGATAGGTGTCACGGGTGTTGAACGGACGGATCCGGGTGTGCCCGCCCGTGACGATCGGGGCTTTCACCTGGCGTCCCTCGCTCGTGGAGGTCATGGTCTGCTCCTCAGTTCTTCCGGGCCGCGGGCACGGCGCCGGGCCGGTCGTCGGTGGCGGGCCGGTCGTCGGTGGCGTACGAGAGGTACCTCAGCTGGGTCCTGATGTGATCGGCGACGTACCGGGCGTCGTGCCAGACACCCCAGATGAAGCTCGACCCGCGGCGGGACAGCCAGGGCAGGCCGAGGAAGTAGACGCCGGGCTCGGAGGAGAGCCCCCGGCGCTGCTTCGGGCGGCCCTTCTCGTCGAACGCGTCGACGTCGAGCCAGCTGTAGTCGGTGGCGAAGCCGGTGGCCCAGACGATCGAGGTGACGCCGGCCTCCGCCAGGTCGAGTTCCGCGCGGGGGGTGGCCACGCACTCCGGGTCGGGGCCGAGGACGTGGGCCTCCGGCTCCTCCGGGAGGTCCAGCCCGTTGCGCGCGACATACTCGTCGGCGGCCTTGAGCAGGCCGAGGTACTTGGCGTCGCCGAGCGCGATGTTCGTGGCGAGGTCCGGCGCGAAGCGCAGTACGCCCTTGTCGAAGCCGGCGGTCATGCCCACGAGTTCGATACCGGTGCCGGCCAGCGCACGGAAGTCCACGGTGTGCCCGCCACGCGCACCGCTGACCGCGATGGTGACATGCTCGGCGCCCTGGGGAGGCGTCTCCGCGTCCCACAGCCCGAGCACACCCAGCCACCAGCAGAAGTCACGGCCGCGGTACTCGCGGGGAGGACGGTCGTGCGGTCCGACGGAGAGAAAGACCTGCCGCCCGGACCGGCGCAGCTCGTCGGCGATCTGCACACCCGACGAGCCGGCTCCGACCACGAGGACCGCGCCTTCGGGCAGTTGCTCCGGATTGCGGTATCCGCTGGAGTGCAGCTGTACGGGGACGGCACCGTCCGGGACGATGGGCGGGATCACGGGCCGCTGGAACGGTCCGGTCGCCGCCACGACGAAGCGCGCGTCGATGGAGCCCTCCGACGTCTCGACCCGGAAGCCCGGCCGGCCGGAGTGCTTGCGCACCGACGTCACCTCCACACCGCACCGGACCGGGGCACCGATCTTCTCGGCGTACGCGACGAAGTAGTCGGCGACCTGCTCCTTCGAGGCGAATGCCTCAGGGGCGAGGCCGGGGAATTCCAGCCCCGGGAACCGGTCGTGCCACGCGGGCCCGTTCGCGACCAGGGAGTCCCACCGCTCCGAGCGCCACCGCTCGGCGATCCGGTGCCGCTCCAGGACGATGTGCGGCACTCCCTGAGCTCCCAGGTGCTCGCTCATCGCCACGCCTGCCTGGCCTGCCCCGACGACGACCACGTCCGTCAGTTCACTCTGCTCACTCTGCATTTCAGCCTCCCCTCAGGCGGTAGTTCCCTGGTGGTTGTCGCGTTGACTGCGCTACCGCACGAGACATCCTCAAACGGGCCCGAAACTCTGTCCAACAGATGTTTCCGTTGCACGCCATCTGATTTTCAGATACGGATGCGCGTGCCCGGCGGAGGGCTGAGGTGCGGGAAAGGGCAGGGAGGCAGGGGGCGGGGAGTTCTGGAAGTGCGGGAGCGCGTGCGGTCAGGCGGCCTGCTCCGGGGCCTTGCGGGCGAGCAGCTGAACCTCCTTGAACTGCCGCCTGTCGGTGGGCTGCGGCTCACGGACCAGCCGGGCGACCTCGGCAAGCCCCGACTCGCGCAGCATCGCGGCGAGGCGGTCCGGCGACCACCGGTAGGCCGGCGCGACCGCGTGATCGAAGACCTGCGCCGGGTGGGACGGATCGTCAGTGGCCGAGAAACCGATGAGGAGGTGGCCGCCGGGTGCCAGTACCCGGTGGAACTCCGCGAGGACGGGCGGGAGTTCGCGTGGCGGGGTGTGGATGATGGACCAGCGCGAGAGTACGCCGCCCAGGTTCGCGTCAGGAATGCGCAGCGCGGCCATCGAGCCCACGTCGAACTTCAGCCCCGGGTAGGCCTGCCGAGCCAGCCCGACCATCGCGGGAGAGGCGTCGACACCGAACGCGTCCAGCCCCAACTCCCCCAGATGAGCGGTGATATGGCCGGGCCCGCAACCGAGGTCCGCGACCCGGCCGCCCCCACCGGCGCTGACGGCCTCGGCGAAGGCACCCAGGATCGCACGGTCCAGGAAACTGTCACGCAGCGTGTCGCGGAACAGCTGGGCGTAGGTGGAAGCGGCAGCGTCGTAAGCATCGCGGGTGACCCTGAGGGCATCGTGTTCGACCATGCCGGTGACAGTAATGCCCGTAGCGGGGCGGGCCGGAAGAGCCTGCCCCGCCCCGCTACGGGCGACCGCGATCAGCGCCTGCTTCGCCGCCTCACGCGTTCACCATGAGGACTTGGTCACTCCGGGCAGATAGCCGGCGTGTGCCTGTTCGCGCATCCGCACCCTGGAGAGCCCGAACTTGCGCAGATGCCCGCGCGGGCGTCCGTCCACACTGTCGCGGTTGCGCACCCGGGTCGCACTGGCATCTCGCGGCTGACGGCGCAACTCGTCGATCGCGCGCGCCCGTTCGGCTTCACTGGTGTCCGGCCTGCGGATGGTCTCCTTGAGTTCGGCCCGGCGGGCCGCGTAGCGCTCGACGGTGTTCTTGCGCTGCTCGTTCTTGGCGATCTTGCTCTTGCGGGCCATCAGACCTTCTCCCCCCGTGCCCTGATGCGCGCCACGGCGGCTTCGACGCCCATGGCGTCCACGGCCTTGATCGCCCTGGCACTGAGGACCAGGCGGACATGGCGGCCCTCGCTCGGCAGCCAGTACCGCTTGCGCTGGATGTTCGGGTCGAACCGGCGCGGGGTGCGGCGGTGCGAGTGGGAGACGTGGTTGCCGAAGCCCGGACGGGCTCCGGTCAGTTGGCAGTGCGCAGACATGAAGCGGCCTGTTCCTTTCCCGGGGCGTGAGCCCCTATCGGTAATGACAATCATTGTCGTATGCTACCCGCATGGCTCGCAACGAACTCCGCCCGATCATCAAGCTCCGGTCCACGGCCGGAACCGGCTTCACCTACGTGACCCGTAAGAACCGCCGCAACGACCCCGATCGCCTGACCCTGCGGAAGTACGACCCGGTCGCCCGCCGGCACGTCGAGTTCCGCGAGGAGCGCTGAACCGCGGGCGCGCTCCTGCTCGCTTCCGCTCGCCGCCTCCGGCGCCGTGCCCGACCCGGATCCGCTCCGGATCCGCCCGGGATCCCTTCCGCATCCGTACCGACAAGGAACCGCTGTGAAATCCCATCTGCATCCGCCCTACGGCCCCGTGGTCTTCCGTGACCGGGCCGGGGGCTTCGCCTTCGTGACCCGGTCCACTCTGAGCAGTGAACACACCGTGGAGTGGGAGGACGGCAACACCTACCCGGTGGTCGACGTCGAGATCTCATCGGCGAGCCACCCCTTCTACACGGGCACCGCGCGGGTGCTCGACACGGCCGGCCGGGTCGAACGTTTCGAGCGCCGCTACGGCCATGGAGCCCGGTGATGCCCCAGAACCCGGAGCTGGCTGTCGTCATCGTCGCCGGACTGCACGCCGATGCGCGCCGACGCACCGTGGAACGTCTGCTGCACGACATGCCGGGCAGCGTCGCCCTCCACCACGACCTGTCGACCGCCCCGGCCGGCACCGTGCGGCGGAGTGTCCGCGACGCCGCCGGCACCTGGGCGGAAGGCGAGACACCGCTGGTCAACGACTGCGCCTGCTGCGCCCTGCGGGAGGATCTCGTACCGGAGCTGCGCCGCCTGTCCGAGGACGGCACGACCCGGCTCGCGGTGGTCGAACTCTGGGATTCGGTCGAACCGCGCGCCATGGCGGAACTCGTGGCCGCGCACGGAGCCGGATTTCTACGGCTGACCGGTGTCATGACAGCCGTGGATCCGTCCCTGCTGCTCGCCTGCCTCGGCAACGGGGACGACCTGGCCGAAGCGGGACTGGCGGCAGCCGCGACGGACCAGCGGACGGTGGGTGACACCTTCGCCCGCCAGCTCGAATACCCGGCCGTGCACGTCGTGGTCGACCACGCCGATGCGGAGCCGGCCGACCTCGCGCTGCTCACGCAGTTGCACCCGACCGCACGGCGTGTGCCGCTCGAATCGGCGGAGCCGGCCCGGCTGGCGTTCGCCGGGTTCGACGTGGAGGCCGCGGCGGCGGCCCAGCATCCGGCGTGCGCCCTGCTCCCCCAGGACGCGGACGAGTCCGGTGTGGCCACCCTGGTGTGGCGGAGCCGGCGCCCGTTCCACCCGGAGCGCCTCTACGCGGCTCTGGAAGACCTCTGCTGCGCCGCCGCCCGCAGCCGCGGCCGCTTCTGGCTCGCCGACCGGCCCGACACCCTCCTGTCCTGGGACGCGGCGGGAGGCGCGCTCTGTGTGGAGAGCACGGGGCCCTGGCTGGCGTCGCTGCCCGACGCGGCCTGGGAGTTGGTGCCGCCCGTACGCCGTGCAGCCGCCGCGCTCGCCTGGCATCCCGAGCACGGGGACCGGTGTCAGCACCTGGTCTTCACCTCCCCCGGGCTGGACCGCGACGGTCTCACATCGGTCCTGGCGTCCTGCCTGCTCACCGACGACGAGATGGCGGGCGGGGCCGAGTCCTGGAAGCGTTTTCCGGCCGCCTTCGACGAGCTTCTCGATCCGGTCCACTGACCGGGCCTCGCACGACCGGGCCGCGGATCACTGCGCCCATACCACCCCACCGGCACAGCACCTCAGGAGCACACCATGACACTCGGCAACAGCCGTCAGCGGACCGCCCGGACGACCCGGCCCAACCCGCTGGACGCCGCAGGCATCACGTACATCGACTACAAGGACACCGACCTGCTGCGGAAGTTCATCTCCGACCGTGGCAAGATCCGCAGCCGCCGGGTCACCCGGGTCAGCGCCCGGCAGCAGCGGCGGCTGGCCGCCGCCATCAGGAACGCCCGTGAGATGGCCCTCCTGCCCTATGGCACCCGCTGATCCCTCTCTCCGCTCGTCAGCCAGTGCCCGGCGCCCGGCCGCCGTTCTCTGTGCCCGGCCGGTTCACCCGTTCAGCCGCTTGCGGCACCGAACCGGATTCCGTACGGCGGACTGGCCGGTACGTGGTTCTTCGCGGCCCCACATGGCCGTGTGCGGATCGGCGCGGACCCGGCCGGGTCCGCGGGCGCGCCGGGCGTTCAGCGGAATCGGTCCGCTCGAATCGAGGGTTGCGGCGTGCGGCGATACCGTGATGAAGAGTGGTGCCCCGGGATAAATCGCCTCTCGCCGACGACGAGGGCCAGTAGCGGGCGCCCGGTTCCAGATGTTCGATTCTCAGGAGGAACGATGAGCAACCCCGAGCAGAATGCGAACCAGGAAGAGGGCCCCGCGGACGGCGGAGCGGCCGGAACGCCCGGCGTCCACGACGGCGGAGCCGACGGAGGAGCCGAAGGCCCCGCCGACGGCGGAGCAGCCGGAACCCCCGGCGTCCACGACGGCGGAGCCGACGGGGCGGCCGACGGATCCGGCCGCCGCCGTTGACCACCCCCCGGACCACGCTCCAGGACGCCGGTGCCCCCACGGGCGCCGGGGTCCTGGAGACGCGTCTGATCCGGCTGGACCGACAGGAGTTCGCCCGCGACGTCTGGGCGCGTACGGCGCTGCTCACCCGGGGTGCGAGTGACTTCTCCGATCTGTTCTCCGAGGCCGCCGTGGACGAACTGGTCTCGCGTCGCGGGCTGCGCGCACCCTTCCTCCGGGTCGCCAAGGACGGCGCCACCCTCCCGGACGCCTCCTTCACCTCACCGGCCGGCGTCGGCGCGACCGTCTCCGACCAGCTCGACGACACCGCTCTGTGGCGTGAGTTCGCCGATGGCGCCACGCTCGTCCTCCAGGCGCTGCAGCGCACCTGGGAGCCGGTCGCCTGCCTCGTGGCCGGGCTGAGCACGGAGCTGGGTCATCCGGTGCAGGCCAACGCCTACGTCACTCCGCCGCAGAATCGCGGGTTCGACGACCACTACGACGTCCACGACGTCTTCGTCCTCCAGATCGAGGGCACCAAGCGCTGGCTCGTGCACGAACCCGTACACCCCGACCCGCTGCCCGACCAGCCCTGGACCGGTCACCGCCCCGCCGTTGCCGGGGCCGCGAGGGGAACGCCCCGTATCGACACCGTGCTGGAGCCGGGCGACACCCTCTATCTGCCGCGCGGCTGGCTGCACGCCGCCGAGGCCCAGGGGGAGACATCGATCCATCTGACGCTCGGGATCCACACCTGGACGCGCTACGCACTGGCCGAACAGCTCGCCCAGTGCGCACTGGCCGCGCTCCGTGAGGACCCCGGGATGCGCGGCACCCTGCCGCTGGGCGTGGACGGGCCGGCCGGGGAGGCCGACATCGTCCGCGCACGTCTCATCACCGCCCTCGCGGAGGCCGATGCCGCTCCGCTGTTCCACCGCACCCGGCGGGGCCAGGGGCGCCCGGAGCCCCTGGGGCCGCTGGCCCAGCTCGCGGCCGTCGCCGGCCTCGGCCCCGGGTCCCGGGTGCGGCTCCGTGAGGCGCTGGAAGCACGGTGGGAGGGGTCGCGCCTGACCACGCGGGTCGGATGGCTCGACTTCCCGGATGACGAGCTGCCGTATGTGACCCGCCTGCTCGACGGTGAGGTCCGCACCGCGGGTGATCTCGGCGTCGCACTCGCCGGCCGGCTGCTGCGGGCGGGTGTACTGCTGCCGGCCGACCGGTGGTCTGCGCCGCGGTGACCGGGCCGGCCCGCTTCTTCTGCGCCAATTCCGCCCGGAGGCGCGGCGACCCGGTCGCGGGCACGGCGCCGTACGGCTCCGTCTGGGTCCTCATCGAGTACCGGGGCGGCTGGCCCGCCAACGGCTTCGACGGCCTCGGGCTCGAACCCCGGACCAAGGCACGCGTGTTCTCCGCGGCCCAGGCGGTGCGGGCGCGCGTCCTTCTGGTGAGGCGGCACGGACGCCGCAGCCCAGAGGGCCCCAGCCACTGGGCCGTACTGCGCTACGAGAGTTCCGGCGCCCACCGCCAGCACTGGGGCACCTGGCGCGTCGACGAGGACCTGACGGGGATCGTCGGCGCCCTCGACTCCCCAGGAGAGCCGGGCCACCCGCCCGTCGTCCTGGTCTGCGCCCACGGTCAGCACGACACCTGCTGCGCCGTACGCGGGCGGCCCGTGGGGCGCGCCCTCAGTGAGCGCTGGCCCGAACTGGTCTGGGAGTGCACCCATGTGGGCGGTGACAGGTTCGCCGCCAATGTGGTGGTCGCACCCGACGGCGTCTACTACGGCGGTCTCGACGCCGACTCGTCCGTCGCGGTGATCCAGGGGCACCTGGCCGACCGTATTCACGCGGAGCATCTGCGCGGGTACACCGATCTCTTTCCACCGCAGCAGACCGCTGTCGCAGCCGTGCTCGAACGCTTCGGCCCGGCCGGACGGCACGACTACGTGATCAGCGAGACGGTCCGGGACGGGAACCGGTGGCGGATCCGCGTCACCGGCCGCCCGCCGCGTCCGGCCGCCTTCGAGATCGAGGTGCAGGCGCACCGTACGGAGCCGTACCAGCTGACCTGCCGTGGAACAGCGATGAGTCCGGCGGTCGTCTACGAGGTCACCTCGTTCCGCGACGGCTGAGCGGGACCCGTCCCACGGCGCGGCCGGGCCGGCTATCCGGCGTCCGCCAGAACCACGCAGGCACCGAGGTGCCAGGTCTCGCCGTTCTCGGCGGACAGCTCCAGGTCCACCTCCCGTCCGGCTGAGCCGCCCTCCAGCGGCACGCGCAGCCAGCGGAATTCCCGGCCCGCCAGCTGGGGGCTACGGGCCTTCTCGACGCCGTCGGCCCGGACCACCAGCGTTCTGGTGAAGGTGTTGGGATCACCGGTGAGCAGGTACGCCGTGCACGGTCCCGGCGGCAGTGCCAGCCGCAGGGTGGCCGGAGCCGTGTCCCGGACATAGTCCCTGCGCAGGACATCGGGCAGCCCCGCGTCGGATGCCTCGGGCACCCGGCCGGTCCAGCCGAACCGCGCGCCCTCGTGCCACACGTCCAACGGCGAGAGCCGGGTGTAGCCCTCCAGTACGGAGGAGGAGGTGGTCCCGGCGTCCAGCGCGTGCACACAGCGTGCGGCCGGCGGAACCACCACGGCCTGCACCACGCCCAGCAGGGAGGAGCCGAGGACCGTCTCGCCGCCGGACTCCGGGCGTGCGCGGAGTGTGGCGAGGGCGGGAGTCTCCGGCGGGACGAGGACGGCCTGCACGGTTTCGGTCTGCCCCGACTCCACAAAACGTGTCACAGGCTCGGACCGCCAGCCCCCGGGCACCTCGATGGCCGCCACGGTGCGCAGCCCCGCCCCCGTCGCGTTGGTCAGCTGCACCGGTACGGTGTTGCGCCGCCCGCCCAGCAGCACGGCGTCCTCGGGGGCGACGGCGGCCTGGATCCAGTGGCGGCGTTCGTCGCGGATCCGGCTGAGGCCGAACCAGTAGGCGGCCAGCGTGTCCCGCCACTCGGCGGCCGCTGTCAGCTGCTCGCCGAACAGCCGGTGTACGTCGGTGAGGCGCCGGTGGTCGATGCGGCCGCGCAGCGAGTCCCAGCTCTCGCGCATGCGGGCCACGCGTTCCGCGGCGGAGAAGTGGGTGTCGTAGATGTGCTGGATCACGGTGGTGCCGTCGGCCAGTTCGTGGGTGTACGGCACGTGGTGGAGGAAGAGGAGCAGCTCCTCGGGGCAGTCCGCCAGTGATTCGTAGGCGTCACGCGTGGCCGGTGCGTACAGCCCGGTGTATCCGTCGCCGGTGGCCGCCGTGCGGTCGTAGCCGATGCCCGTGCTGTCCGAGTGGTGGAACTGCGTGGTCGTGGTGGGGCTCGGGCGGAAGTGCCCGGTCACGGAGCCGTCCGGCGGGTGGGTCAGATATCCCACGCCCAGGGGCGAGGTGTACTCCTCGTAGGTGCGCCAGGAGCCGAGGAGCAGTGCCGAGACCACCGTGACCACCTGCGGGTCGTTGCCGAAGGTCATCCGGGTCCACTCGGCGGCGAGGTCACCGGCGGACTGCTCCGGGTTCCAGGCGAGCCGTCCGTAGCCGTGGGTGTTGGCCGCGGCGAGATGCGATCCGGTCCAGTTCCTGGCGTCGCCGAAGTTCATCACTCCGGCGAACCCGCTGTGCGTGTACGGGTGGACGCGGCCGGTCACGACCCGGGCGACGGTGCTGTCCGGACCGGCTTTCCCCGTGTCGAAGTCCAGGCACGCCTTCCACTGCGGGACCAGGTAGCACAGATGCGTGGCATGCCCGGTGTACTCCTGTGTCACCTGGAGTTCGATCATGGAGTTGGTGTGCGGCAGGGACCCGAAGAGCGGGTTGGCGGGTTCTCGTACCTGGAAGTCGATCGGGCCGTTCTTGATCTGAACCACCGCGTTGTCCGCGAACTTTCCGTCCAGTGGCACGAAGTCGTGGTAACCCTGCCGGTCCCACTCCTTGTCGCTGTCGTGGACGAAGGACCGCCACATCACGATCCCGCCGTACGGCCGCACCGCCCCGGCGAGCAGGTTCGCGCCGTCGGCGTGGGTGCGCCCGTAGTCCAACGGGCCCGGCCTGCCTTCGGAGTTGGCCTTCACGAGGAAGCCGCCGAAGTCCGGGATCCTCGCGTAGATCTCGGCCGCCTTCTTCTTCCACCACTCCTGTACGTCCGGGTCGAAGGGGTCCGCGGTGCCGAGCCCCCCGAGGTCGATGGGCGCGGCGAAGTTCGCCGTGACGTAAAGGGCCACACCGTACCGCCGCAGCACGCCTGCCAGGGCGGCGAGTTTGCCGAGGAACGGGGTGGAGAGGTAGTCGGCGCTCGTGTTGACGTTGTTGATCACCGCGCCGTTCAGGCCGACCGAGGCGAGGATGCGGGCGTAGTCCGTGTAACGGTCGTCGAGTTCGGGCAGCCGGTCCCAGTGGAAGATCGATCCGCCCGCGTAGCCACGCTCGATCGAGCCGTCCTCGTTGTCCCAGTGGTCGGCCAGCCGCAGCGCCCCGGCGGGTGACTCCGTGATGTCGACGTGGTCGAGCGGCCGGCCGGTCTGTACGAGCCGCAGCAGGTGGAACGCGCCGTAGAGCACGCCCCGGTCGGCGTGGGCGGCCACCACGGTGCGGGTCCGGCCGCGCCGGGTGACCTGGCGGATGACGTAGCCCTCGTCACCCAGTCCGTCGAGATCGGCTGCCGGGACGAGCGTCCGGACCAGGGCGGAACTCTCCCGGGTGCCGACCACGAGCGCCGCCCCCGACGGAGCCGCGGGCCGCGCGGTCACCCGGGTGCCGAGCAGCCCGGTCAGCCCGCGGCTCAGTTCGTCGACGGCCGAGCGCTGGAGTGCGCCGCCTCCCTGCCATACCAGGGAGGCCAGCGCGGCCCGGTAGCGCTTCAGCCGGGCGGAATCCTCCACCCGCCGGTAGCGCAGCCACAGTTCGTACCCGTCCTCGGCCGGGAGGGCGCCACCGGCCGGGAGTGCGCCCCCGGTCCGTACGGGTCCACCGGGCGTCTGCGCTGAAGCCTGCGCCGGCAGTGCCAGGGCGCCGGCCGCGCTCCCCAGTGCGGCCGCTGTCAGGACGCTGCGGCGGCGTATTCCTGAGCTCATGGTTCTCACTTCCGTCGAGGGACGAACAGTGCACATCGAGGGGCCCGCACGCTTCCGGAGGACAGGAGGGGGCCGCTGGGACAACCGAGCTCCGCAACCGTCACATGCGCCATAACAGCTGTCAACACAACCGACCACAAGGCCACATGGCACGGTGCACATCTCATCGGTTCGATCCCAGAGGGAAGTTGACCTGATCAGATCCACGAACGATCAGGGCTTGACGGACGGCTCGAATGGCGCGCCTCTCCGGATTTCTTGAGTGTGCGGTTCAGGGATGTGAAGAATGGTCAGGTAAGTCAACTGACAGAATCCAACAGGCACGATGTCTCGCAGGCGCCCTGCCGCCACAGCCGTGCACCGCACACCGGGAGCCCGGCGCGGCGCATCGCGAGCCCACGGCCCGTCAGGCGAGGGGCAGCTGCCGCCGCTCGCCGCTGGTGGACTCCCGTACCTCCAGCCAGTACGGGGCCATATGCACCTCGAACGGCGGGGGTTCGTCCGCGCGGATCCGCGCCACCAGGCACTTCACGGCCAGCGAGGCGATCACCGCCTTGTCGGGGACCACCGAGGTGAGCGAAGGAGTGCCGTACAGCGCTTCCTCGGAGCCGTCGATGCTGACCATGGCGATGTCCTCGGGTATGCGCAAACCCGCTTCGAACGCCGCGCGCCGGGCTCCGGCGGCCAGCAGATCGCTGAAGCAGAAGACCGCGTCGGGCCGCGAGCCCGGGGGCAGCCCGGTCAGGGCACGCATCGCCAGCAGCCCGTTGCGGCGGTCGAACTCGGCCACCTGGGGCGCGAGTCCGGGGTCGTAGGTCAGCCCCGCCTCATGCAGGGCCTGCTGGAACCCTTCCAGGCGCTGACGGCTGGTCGCGGACGCCAGCCGGTCGACTCCGATGGCGGCGATCCGAGTGCGGCCGATGGCGGCCAGATGCGCGGTGGCCTCCCGGGCCGCACCGACGTTGTCGATCAGGACATGGTCGGCGACGACACGATCGCGCTCGTAGCTGCGCTCGCCGAGCAGCACCAGGGGGAACTCGTCGGCGACAGGCGCCAGTGCGCCGGGCGAGACATGCAGCGGCGAGAGGATCACACCGTCCAGCAGGGAAGCGCCGACACCGGTCGCCAGGCGCAGCTCCTCCGTGGCGTCCCCCAGCGTCTCCTCGATCAGGACGGTGAAGCCAAGCGCCGCCGCCTCCGCCCGCACATGGTGGGCGAGTTCCGCGAAGTAGGGCGTCGCCAGGTACGGGACGGCCAGGGCGATCAGACCGCTGCGCCCGGTCCTCAGCCGCCGCGCCGACGGATTCGGCCGGTAGCCGAGCTCCCCCACCGCCCGCATCACCCGGGCCCGGGTGGCTTCGGAGACCTTCGGGGCGCCTCGTACAACGTTGGACACAGTCTTGATCGACACCCCCGCGCGCTCCGCCACGTCCTTGAGCGTCACAGCCGCCACTGACCAGCCCCCTCTCTTGAAGTCCTGCCAGATTATGCACTGATGGACACGGCCGGTCACCGGCCGGGGCGACCGCCGCATCTTTTTCGGACGAAGGGTTGACCCTGCGGATCCACGGCGGTTACAACGTTGGAACCGAACCTGATGGCAAGCGCTTGCTGCCGACACGGGCGGCCCCTCGGGGGCCACCGCCGGTCAGAACCGCCTGCCGCCACCCGCACGGCAGCATCCGACGGGCTCCCAGTGAGCCGCCGCCGGAGTACGGGCCACTCCCCCGGCCGCCGCCGGGCCCGCACCGCTCGTCCGTCCGTCATTCCGTCTCCTGAGAGGGTCCCCATGTCTCCAGATCGCCCCCCACGCCCGCTGCGTGCCGCCGTCGTCGGCGCGGGCGGTATCGCGCGGTCCAGCCATCTGCCCGCCCTGCGGACGCTGGCCGCGGAAGGTGAGACGGACATCGTGGCCGTGGTCGACGTGGACGCCACCGCGGTGCGCGTGTTCGCCGACGAGTTCGGGATCCCGTACGCCGCCACGGATCTGGACGCGATGCTCGCCGAAGTCCGCCCGGACCTCGTGGTGTTGTGCACCCCGCCCGCCGTGCACCGCGCACAGTCCGTCGCGGCGCTCCGGGCCGGTGCCTGGGTGTGGTGCGAGAAGCCGCCGTGCCCTTCGCTGGCCGACTACGACGCGGTGACCGCGGCGGAGCGGGGCGGTGACGTGGCCCCGTACGCGTCGATCGTCTTCCAGCACCGCTTCGGCTCCGGGGCCCGCCATGTGCGCCGTCTGTTGCACGAGGGCGCGTTCGGCAGGCCGCTGGTGGCGCACTGCCAGACCACCTGGTACCGGGACACCGCCTACTACGCCGTGCCGTGGCGCGGCCGTTGGGCGACCGAGGGCGGCGGCCCCGCCATGGGGCACGGCATCCACCAGACGGATCTGCTCCTCGATCTGATGGGCCCGTGGGCCGAGGTGCGCGGTATGGCGGCGCGTCTCGTGCACGACGTGGAGACCGAGGACGTGTCCACAGCGCAGGTCCGCTTCGCGAACGGCGCGCTCGCCACTGTGGTCAACAGCGTGCTCAGCCCCGACGAGGTCAGCCGTATCCGCATCGACTGCGAGCTGGCGACGATCGAACTGACCCATCTGTACGGCTACTCCAACGCCGACTGGCGCATCACCCCCGCCCCCGGCGTCCCCGGGGAGACCGTGGCGGGCTGGCGCGACTTCGGCGCCGACGAACCCAGTTCGCACCTCGCGCAGTTGCGCGCCCTCGTCGCCGACATCCGGGCGGGCCGCCGCCACTCCACCAGCGGCGACGGCGGCCGCCGGACGCTGGAGTTCATCACCGCGCTGTACAAGTCGGCGTTCACCGAGACCCCCGTACGCGCGGGCGACATCGGTCCCGGCGACCCGTACTACACCGAGCTGCACGGCAACGCCCCGGGCTGGGCGCCCGCCGGGGCCCGCGAGGAAGAGAAGGAATCCGCATGACGCTCGCACTGACCCACACCCACGGCGACCGGATCACCGTCACCCACGGCGCGACCGGCACGGAGCTGTTCGCGTACGTCTACCGGCCCGAAGCGGCCTGGGAGGCGCCCAAGCCGTATCTGCACCCCCTGCGGACCCTGTCCGGCGCCGTGGTCGCCGACTACCGCCCCAACGACCACCGGTGGCACAAGGGGCTCCAGATGACGGCCTCCCATCTGTCGGGCCAGAACCTGTGGGGCGGCAACAGCTATGTGCACGGCGAGGGCTATCTCGCCCTGCCCGAGCGGGTCGGCTCGATGGCCCACACCGCCTTCGACGAGGTGGCGGCGGACGACGGCCGCGCGGTCATCGCGGAGCGGCTGACCTGGCACCCGTACGACGGCACGCTCTGGGCCGATGAGGAACGGCGTATCGAGGCCGACGCCGATCCGGAGTCCGGCAGCTGGTCGCTGACCTGGACATCGGCGGTGACCAACCGGCGCTCCGAGCCACTGCGTTTCGGCAGCCCCACCACGCACGGCCGTCCGGCGGCCGGGTACACCGGGCTGTTCTGGCGGGGCCCCCGCGCCTTCCGGGACGGCGAGGTCTTCACGGCCGACGCCGACAGCGGCGACCTGATGGGGACGCAGAGCGACTGGCTCGCCTATGTCGGCGAGCACGACGGCCGCGACGGGCACGCGACCCTCGTCTTCTCGCACGCGCCGGACAACGACCACAGGGGCGACAAGGGAGCGCACCCGGCGCACTGGTTCGTCCGCAGCGACCCGTTCGCGGCGGTCGCCCCCTCCCTGGCCTTCCACGAGGAGCTGGTCCTCGAACCCGGCGACACCCTCTCCCGCTCCTACCGCGTCACCATCGCGGACGGCGCCTGGGACCGCGCCCGCATCACCGCACACCTGGCGGGCCTGACATGGTGACCGCGGCCTACGACGGGTTCCCCGGCGCGGTCGCCGTCTCCCGGCTGACCGTGTACGACTGGCCCACGGTCGACGACAGGCCCGGCGGCGGCACCCCGCACGCGCACCTCACCTGCAGCGAGGGGTACGTGGTGACGGCCGGCCGGGGAGCCATGCAGACACTCACCACGAGCGGTTACGCGGAGACGCCCCTGGAGCCCGGGACCGTGGCCTGGTTCACGCCCGGCACGATCCACCGCCTCGTCAACGAGGGCGGCCTGGAGATCACCGTCGTCATGCAGAACAGCGGCCTGCCCGAGGCCGGCGACGCGGTGCTCACGCTCCCGCCGGACCGGCTGACCGACCCCGGGACGTACGCGGAGGCCGTCCGTATCCCCGCCGGTGTCCCCGAGGCCGAGCAGGCGCGGGCCGCGCGGGTCCGGCGCGATCTGGCCACCCGCCGCTTCCTCGAACTGCGCGAGGCCACCGCCGGCGGCGACCCCGGGCCGCTGGCCGCGTTCCAGCGGGCCGCGGCCGAGCTGGTGCGGCCCCGCCTCGACGCATGGGAACAGCGCTGGCACGAGGGCGCCCATGCCGCGGCGGAGGCCACCCGCGAGCAGCTCGCCGCCCTGCGCGACCGGGACACCCGCCACCTGGAGCGTGCCCGGGTCACCGCGACCGGGCCCACCGCGCGGGGGCGGTTCGGGATGTGCGGGCGCCTCGACGTCTATACGGGCGACTGAACCCGCGGGCCGCCACCGTCCGTGGCGCGGGGCCGACACCCTCGGGCCCCGCACCGGCGCCGTCCTCCTCCGCATCCCCTCTCCCCGTACCTCCTCCGGAAGGCCCCCATGCCCGAGCCCCGAAGCGCCCGGCGCCGAGCTCCACGCCGCCGGGCCGTCCTGACAGCGGCCGCCGTCGGTCTCAGCACTGTGCTGACCGCCACCCTCACCGCCTGTTCCGCCGGGAGCGGCACCGGCTCCCACGGCATCACCCTCACCTTTTCCTGGTGGGGCAACGACGACCGGGCCGCGCGCACCAATCAGGCCGTGCGGCTCTTCGAGAAGGAGCACCCCGGCGTCACCGTCCAGACCTCGAACGCCGACTTCGGCTCGTACATGCAGAGGCTGGCGACCCAGGCGGCGGGCGGCGGCATCCCCGACGTGGCCCAGCTCGACTACCGCCAGATCTCCCAGTACGCGGGCGGCGGCGCGCTCAGGCCGCTGGGCCAGGACATCGGGAAGGGCACCATCCGCACCTTCGAGATGGACAAGAGCTTCCTGCGCACGGGTACGTACGAGAACAAGCAGTACGCGCTCCCCATGGGCCGCGGCATCACCGGCTACGCCTACGACTCGGCGGTCTACAAGAAGGCCGGCATCCCCACCCCCCGGCCCGGCTGGACCTGGCAGGACTGGGAGAAGGCCGATGCGAGGATCGCCGCACTCGGGCTCACCTCCCCCGACGGGCGGAACGTGACGGGCGCGAATGACGGCGGCACCAACGAGGACGTCTTCGAGGACTGGCTGCGCAGCCACGGCAAGAAGCTCTACGCGAGCCAGACCCGGCTCGGCTTCAGCCAGCAGGACCTCACCGACTTCTGGACGTTCTTCGACCGGCTGCGCAGGAAGAAGCTGGTCGCCGCCGCCAAGGACACCGTCCAGGCCAAGACCACCGAGACCAGCCCGATGGGCCGCGGGCTCGCCGCCGCCGACTACACCTGGGACGCGCCCTTCCCCGGATACACCGCGCTGCTCGGCGATTCCGTCCACTTCGCGCCGGTCCCGACGGTCGGCGGCAAGGCCGGTCAGTACTTCAAGCCATCGATGCTCCTGGGCGTCGGCGCCCACAGCAAACACCCCAAGGAGGCGGCCGAGCTGGTCGACTTCCTCCTCAACGACCCACGCGCGGGCGACATCCTCGGCTTCACCCGCTCCACCCCGCCCAACCGGGTGATCGCCGCCCGGGTGGCCAAGACCCTCAAGGGCGCCGAGCGGGAGATCTACGACTACGCGCAGACGATGGAGAAGTACGGCCTGGACGATCCGCCGACCGCTCCCCCGCGCGGCGACACGGCCATCCAGACCGCCTTCGGGCGCGCCTACCAGCGGGTGATGTACGGGCTGGCCACCCCGCACCAGGCGGCCGGTGAACTCATCGACGAGGCCGACAAGGAGCTGAGGCCATGAGCACCGTGACCACCAAGGCGCCCACGGGGCACGGCCGTTCGGCCGACCGGCACGCACCGGTCAGGCGGCGCCGTCGCAGCAGGCGCGAACAGCAGTGGCCCGCCTATGTGTTCCTCTCGCCGTGGATGATCGGCGCGGCCGTCCTGACCCTCGTACCGATGGCCGTGTCCCTCTATCTGTCGTTCACCGACTACAACCTGTTCGACCCGCCGCACTGGGTGGGCCTGCGCAACTACACCGAGATGCTCACCGATGACCCGCGCTACTGGCGGTCGGTCGGCACCACCCTGCTGTACGTCGTGGTGGCCGTGCCGCTCAAGCTCGGTCTGGCGCTCGCCGTGGCGATGCTGCTGAAGGGCCTCCACCGGGGCCGGGCCTTCTACCGCTCCGCGTTCTACGCACCCTCACTGCTCGGGGCCAGCATGTCGATCGCCCTCGTCTGGCGGGCGCTCTTCAACGACGGTGGCTCCGTCCCGCACGTCCTGAGCGCGGTCGGTCTCGACATCGGCGGCTGGGTCGGCAACCCGCACCTCGCGGTGTACGCGGTCGTCCTGCTGACGGCCTGGCAGTTCGGCGCCCCCATGGTGATCTTCCTCGCGGGGCTGCAGCAGATCTCGCCGGATCTCTACGAGGCCGCGGCGCTCGACGGCGCGGGCCGCTGGCGGCAGTTCGTCTCGGTGACGGTCCCGATGCTCTCGCCGGTCGTCTTCTTCAACCTGGTGCTGGAGATGATCCAGTCCTTCCAGGTCTTCACCCCGGCCTTCGCGATCAGCGGCGGCGACGGCGGCCCCGCCGACTCGACCGAGTTCTACACGCTGTATCTGTACGAACGCGGCTTCACGGCCTCACACATGGGGTACGCGGCGGCGATGGCCTGGATGCTGCTCCTCGCCATCGGCGTGATCACCCTGATCCTGTTCCGGACCTCCAGGTCCTGGGTCTTCTACGCGGACGAGGAGGGGCGATGAACATCGCCATGAAGCGGTGGCTGCCGCACACGGCGGCGGTCGTGGGACTGCTCGTCCTGCTGTATCCCCTGGCCTGGCTGCTGGCCACCTCACTCAAACCGGCGGACGAGGTGGTGACCAGTCTCGACCTGTGGCCCAGCCATCTGGAGTGGTCCAACTACACGACGGCCCTCGACGGTGTCTCGGGGATCTCCGTGACCCGGCTGCTCGGCAACACCCTGCTGATCGCCGGGGGCGCGGTCGTCGGCAACGTCCTGTCGTGCTCGCTGGCCGCCTACGCCTTCGCCCGGCTGCGCTTCCGTATGCGAAAGCCGATGTTCGGCTTCATGGTGGCGACGCTCATGCTGCCGCACCATGTGGTGCTGATCCCGCAGTACATCATCTTCAACCGGCTCGGCATGGTGGACAGTTACTGGCCGCTGATCCTGCCGAAGTTCCTCGCCACCGAGGCGTTCTTCGTCTTCCTCATCGTCCAGTTCATGCGCGGACTGCCGCGTGAACTGGAGGAGTCGGCGCGGATCGACGGCTGCGGCGCCTTCCGTACGTTCTGGGCCATCACCCTGCCGCTGAGCCGTCCCGCTCTCATCACCACGGCCATCTTCACGTTCATCTGGACGTGGAACGACTTCTTCACCCAGATGATCTATCTGTTCGCTCCGGACAAGTTCACCATCACGCTCGCCCTGCGCAGCTTCGTCGACCAGTCCAGCACCTCCGCCTACGGGCCCATGTTCGCCATGTCGGTCATCTCCGTCCTGCCGATCGTGCTGTTCTTCTTCGTCTTCCAGCGCTACTTGGTGCAGGGCATGGCCACCTCCGGGCTGAAGGGCTGAGCCGCCATGACCCACGCGTCCACCGCGCCCCACCGCGACCGCCGGGAGCCCGGCGAGATCTTCGGACCGGGCTTCTCGCTCTTCGCCGATGTGCTCCTGGTCGGCCTGCTCACCACCGTCGCCTGCCTCCCTGTCGTCACGGCACCCGCCGCGTTCGCGGCCGCCGCCGGGACCCTGCGGGCCACCGCTGACCGCGGTCTCCAGGCCGGGGCCGGAGCCTACATCGGCCAGCTGCGCGCCCATCTGACCCGGCGGACACTGGCCGCCGGTCTGGTCCCGCCCCTGCTCGTCCTGGTCCTGCTGACCGACGCCGCGCTCCTGCGCGGCGCGCTGCCCGGAGCGGCGCTCGTGTCGCCCGTACTGGCGCTGCTCACGCTGGGAGCCATGGTCGTGGGGCTGCGTGCGACGGCGCTTGAGACTCCGTACCGTCTTTCGGCGCGCGAGGGTTTCCTCCGCACCGTCGCCGACCCGCGCGGCACCCTGCTGCTCGCCGGGGCCGTGCTCCTGAGTGTGCTGATCGTCGGATCGATTCCCCTGCTGGTCCCGCTGCTGCCCGGGCCACTGGCGTTCGCCGCCACCGTCGTGGAGCTGCGCTCCGCCACCGCCGGGCAGCGGAGCTGAGGCACAGCGGGTCCTGCCCCGCCCAGTCCCTTGCCTCCGCTGTGCCTGCCTCCCCTGTGCCTGCCTCGCCCAGGCCCAAGCGTCCCTGTCTCCTCCCCCCTTACCTCCGTGCCCCCGTACGACACCACCGGAGTTCTCGTATGCCGTACCCCCACCTGGACGCCGCCGGCCATCCGCGGCCCCAGCTCGTCCGCGACCCCGACTGGCACGACCTGAGCGGCCCCTGGCGGTTCGCCCACGACGACGCGGCCCATGGCCGGGCCGGCCGCTGGATGGACCCGGACACCACCGGGCCCTTCACCGCGACCGTCACCGTGCCCTACCCGCCCGAGTCCCGGGCCTCCGGCATCGCGGAGACCGGCTTCCACCCGGTTCTCTGGTACCGGCGCACCTTCGAGGCCGTCCGCCCGGCGGCGGGCCGGCGCCTCCTCCTGCACTTCGGGGCGGTCGACCACCGGGCCGAGGTCTGGGTGAACGGTCAGCTGGTGGGCCGTCACGAAGGCGGCCACACGGGCTTCTCCTGCGATCTCACCGACGCCGTCGTCCGGGACGGCGAGCAGACCGTCGTCGTCCGGGCCGAGGACCAGCCGCAGGACGCGGCGCAGCCCCGCGGCAAACAGGACTGGCGGCGGGACCCCCATGTCATCTGGTATCACCGCACCTCGGGGATCTGGCAGCCGGTCTGGCTGGAGGAGGTGCCGGCCCAGCACATCACGGTCCTGCACTGGACCCCCGACGTGGCCAACGCCCGGGTGCGCTGCCGGGTCCGGCTCAGCCAGTGGCCGCAGCGCCCGCTGGCCGTCACCGTCCGTCTCACCCGGGGCGGCCGGGTGCTCGCCGAACAGCGCACGCTGGCCGAGGGCCAGGAGACGGAGTTCGATGTGTCGGTGGGCGCGCTCCGGCACGGCCAGGACCTCGACGAGCTGCTCTGGAGCCCCGAGCGGCCTCATCTCGTGGACGCGGTGGTGACCCTGGAGGACGCTGCGACCCCGGAGAATGCGGCGGGCACCGCTCCCGTCGACCGGGTCGCCTCCTACCTCGGTCTGCGCGACATCGGCTGGGACGACGGTGTCTTCCTGCTCAACCACAAGCCGTACTTCCTGCGCTTCGCACTCCAGCAGGGCTACTGGCCCGACTCGCATCTCGCGGCCCCGCCGGAGGCGCTGCGCCGCGACGCGGAGCTGGCCAAGTCCATCGGCCTCAACGGGCTGCGCATTCACCAGAAGATCGAGGACCCGCGCTTCCTCTACTGGGCCGACCGGCTGGGGCTGATGCTCTGGGAGGAGATGCCCTCCGCGTTCGTGTTCGGCGCGCAGACCGTCCAGCGGGTGGTCCACGAGTGGACCGAGGCGGTCACCCGCGACCTGAGCCACCCCTCGGTCGTCGCCTGGATCCCGGTCAACGAGTCCTGGTCCGTGCCGAATCCGGCGCTCGTCCCCGCCCAGCGGCACTTCATGGACAGCCTGTACCACCTGACGAAGGCCCTCGACCCGTCACGCCCCGCGGTCTCCAACGACGGCTGGGAGATCTCGGCGGCCGACATCTGGGGGGTGCACGACTACACCCAGGACTCGCGGGTACTGCGCGAACGGTACGGCCATCACGGGCTGCGGCGGGGCGAGTTCGCCGAGCAGTGGCCCGGCGCCAAACGGCTTCTCCTCGACGGGGTACGCCACCAGGGGCAGCCCGTCGTCCTCAGTGAGTTCGGCGGGGCCACCTTCGAACCTGCCGAGGGCGCCGAGTGGTTCGGCTACGACACCGTCAGCACAGCGGAGGACTTCGCGGACCGGCTGGCCGGGCTGGTGGCGGCCGCGGTGGACTCGGGTCTTGCCGGATTCTGCTTCACCCAGTTCACCGATACGGAACAGGAGATCAACGGCCTGTTCACGGCGGACCGCCGGCCGAAGGTCCCGGTGGCGGAGTTGCGCGCGATCCTCACCCGGCGGCGGGGGGAGTCCGTTCCCCGGCGGCTGGTGGAACCGGCCGACACAGCTGAGGGGGCCGGTGGAGAGGTACGGCGGCAGGCCGCGCTTCCCGGGGGGGCCGGGGGTACGGCCGAGCGCCCCCCCGCCCCCGGGGCCCCGGCCCGCCCCCGCCGCCCACCCCGCGCCCGCGCGC
>NZ_JBHYWP010000006.1:109377-119314 GCF_042751845.1 Streptomyces sp. NPDC059398
GTGCCGGCGGCCGGCGGTGCCCGGGGGGCCGCCCGGCCGCCCGCCCGCCCCGCCCGGCACGTGGCGCCCGGCACGGCCCCGGCCTCACACCGGGCCGCCGCTGCCGGACCACGCGGCGGGCAGCACCTCGTCGACAGGACCGCGGCGCACACAGCGGCCGCCGTCGAACAGCGCGGCCTCGTCGGTGACCGCCCGTACCGCGGGGAGGTCGTGGCTGAGGAACAGCAGGGCGGTTCCGGCCGGGGCGAGCAGGCCGGGGAGCGCGTCGATGACGCGTTCCCGGGAGCCGGTGTCCAGCGCCGACGTCACCTCGTCGCAGATCAGCAGGGCCGGGCGCGCGGTCAGGGCCCGCACCAGCGCGCACCGCTGAAGCTGGCCGCCGGAGAGCCGGTCCGGAGTCCGGTGCAGCAGCGCCTCGTCGAGCCCCAGCACGCCGGCGGCCCGTACCGCGCCGGCCGTCGCCTCCTCGGGCCGCACTCCGCGCAGCAGCCGTGCGGTGTCCGCGAGTTGTGCGAGGACCGGGCGGTGTCCCTCGAAGGATTCCGCGCTGCTCTGGTGCACGTACTGGACAGCGCGGCGCTGTACGGCCGTGCGCCGGTCGACACGGCGCGGCAGCGGTAGGCCGTCGTACCGCACCTCTCCCAGGGTGGGTGTGGTCAGACCGGCCAGTACCCGGGCGAAAGTCGTCTTGCCCGCGCCCGAGGGGCCGAGCAGTGCGGTCCTGCTCCCGGGCGCGAACGCCATGGATACCGGCCCGGCGAGCGGATCACCCGACCTGCGGCGTACGACGATGCCGGTGGCGGTGATGCCGAGGCCCTCCGCAGCCGGGCGGGCCGTGCCGCGGTCCGCGCCCCTGCCCGCGGCGGTGCGGCGCTCGGCGGCGAGCAACTCCCGGGTGGCCGGGTGGCGTACGGCGGGCGGCCCGGTACCGGGAGCGGCGGCGGCCGTCACGGGGCCAGGGGCCGGAGCAGTGGCGCCCGTGCCGATACCGGCAGCGCCCGTACCGGTACCGGCGGCGCCCGTACCGGTACCGGCGGCGCGCGTCCCGGTACCCGCAGTGCTCGTACCAGTACCGAGGGCAGCCGGACCGTCGGCGCCGAGCAGGTCCGCCGTCGGCCCGTCGTCCACGGCCCGGCCGTGCTCCAGCACGATGATCCGGGCGGCCGTCTCCCGTACCAGCCGCAAGTCGTGACTGAGCAGCAGCACACCCGCGCCGTCCTCCGCGAGCGCCCGCAGCGTGCGGCCCAGGGCGTGTGCGAGGGCCGGGTCCAGGCCGCTCGTCGGCTCGTCGAGCACCAGCAGCTGTGCGCCCGTCACCAGGGCGGAGGCGAGTGCCAGACGCTGCTGCTGGCCACCGGAGAGCTGATGCGGGAAGCGCCGGCGGACGGCTTCCCACTCCAGACCCGCGCGGGCCACCGCCCCGAGCGCGGCGGACTTGCGCGCGGCCCGTCCCTGGTGCCCGAGCGCGGCCAGTTCGGTGAGGGTGCCACCGGCCCTGCGGACCGGATCCAGCACCGTCTCCGGGTGCTGGGGCAGATGCGCGGCCCGGCCCGCCCGGGCCGGGGGGCGCCGGGACGGCTCCAGGAGCAGCAGATCCGTACCGTCCAGCAGGACGCTTCCGGAGAGCCGTACGCCCCTGCGGGAGCTTCCGAGCGCGGCCAGGCCGAGCGTGGTCTTGCCACTGCCCGACGGGCCGACTACGGCGGTGACGGAACCGGCGGGAACGGTCAGTGCGATCCGGTCGAGCAGCGGGCGCCGGGCCCCGTCCGCGTACGCGGAGAGCTCCGGGACGTCGAGGAGCGGCGGGCGGGCGGAGCGGGCCACCGGGCCCTCCTGCGCCCGCCCGGAATACTCACTCGCCGGGCTCACCGGACCCCCCGCTGTCCGGCGAGGGCACTGTCCACGAGCAGGTTGCCGCCGACGCAGAGCGCCGTCAGCAGACCGGCGGGCACCAGCACCGCGGCGGGCTGGGTGAACAGCGCGTCGCTGTTGCGCTCGATGAGCACCGCCCAGTCGGGTGAGGACACCGGCAGCCCCAGTCCGAGGAAGTTGGCGGACGCCAGCAGATACAGCACCACGGAGAACCGGCCGCCCGCGTCGGTGGCCAGCGGGGCGGCCAACTCCCGTGCCAGGTGGCGGAGATGGATGTACGCCCAGCCGCGGCCCTGCATCCGCAGCGCCTCGACGACCGTGCGGGAGGCCGGGGCGAGCGCGGCTCCGCGCACCAGGCGGGCCACGGCCGGGACCTGGAGCACCCCGGCGACCGCCACCAGCCAGTACCGGTCGCGGTGCCCGGTCGCCGCCAGGGTCATCAGTACCAGCAGCCCGGGGAACGCGAGCAGCAGGTCGAGGCCGCGCATCACCGTCTCGTCGAGGCCGCGCCGCGGGCCCGCCGCCAGCAGCCCCAGCGGGGCACCCACGGCCACGCCGATCAGCAGCGCGCCCAGGGCGCTCCCCAGGACCGAGGCACCGCCGTGCAGCACGAGCCACAGCACATCGCGACCCAGGACGTCCGTACCGAGCGGGTGCCCTTCGCCGGACGGCTGCGACGGCAGCGCGCCCCGCGCCGACGGAGCACCCCCGGCCAACCACGGCCCCAGCAGGGCCGCGAGCACCGGCACACCGAGCAGTGTCAGGGCGATCCACGGCAGGCGGTTACGGCCTGGGCGCACGGTCCCGGCCTCCGCCGGCGCGGTCATGCCGTCACCTCCCGGTGCGGTGCCAGGCGGTGGGCGGCGAGGTCGCCGATGAGGTTGACCGCGACAGCGGTGCCGGCGAAGAGCAGCGCGTACGTCTGCACCTGAGGCAGATCGCGGTTCTGTACGGCCTCGACGAAACCGCTGCCGAGGCCGCGGAAGCCGAACACCGCCTCCACCAGTACGGTGCCGCCCAGCAGCCCCTCCACACAGCGGGCGAACTGCTGCGCCGCGGGGCCCAGGGCACCCGGCAGTACATGGCGCAGCACCACCGTCCGCTCCCGCATACCGAGGAGCCGCAGATGCGCGGCGACGGAACCGTGCCGCCCCGCCGCCACCCCGGCCCGGATCTGCCGTGCCAGATCACAGAGGTGACGGGCCGTCAGTACGGTGACGGGCAGCACCAGCACGGTCGGCTGGGTGAGCAGATCGGCGGTGTCCATGCCGACAGCGGTGGCCGGCAGCAGCCCTGCCGCCAGTGAGACCGAGGCGACCAGCAGCAGCCCGAGCACGAACTCGGGTACCGCGTGCAGCAGTACGGCCGCCGTGTTCAGCGTCCGGTCGACGCGACTGCCCTCCCGCAGCCCCGACACCGTGCCGAGCAGCGGCGCCAGTACGGTGACCAGCACCAGCGCCGGCACGCCCAGCAGCAGCGTCACCCCGATACGGCGGCCGATGTCGTCGCCCACCGGCAGCCCGGTGGTCAGGGAGTGCCCGAGGTCGCCGCTGAGCAGCTTGCCGAGCCAGTGTCCGAAGCGGGTCCAGGCCGGCTCGTCAAGACCCAACTGACTTCTCAGCGCGGCCACTTGTTCCGGCGTGCCGAGTTCGCCGCGGAGCACGTCGGCCGTGTCGCCCGGCAGCAGCGAACCGACCGCGAAGACGGCGACCAGCACCACCAGGCACTGGAGGGCCGCCAGCAGGAAACGCCGCAGCACATAGGCGCGCACGTCAGCCGATGCGGACCCGGTCGAACCGGGCCCAGTCGTGCGAGTTGGGCGGCGCGGCGCGCAGACCGCGGACCGATGGGCCGATCGCGTCGTTGGCGTCGGAGAACGCCCACACCAGCAGTCCGGACTCGTCCCGGGCGAGCTTCTGTGCCCGGGCGAGGAGCGCCAGCCGCTCCTTCTCGTCCCGGGTGGTGCGGGCCCGCTCCAGGAGCGTGTCGAACTTCTTCGACGCGTACTGCGTCTGGTTGCGGGCCGCTCCCCCGCGGACCCGCTGCTGGAGGAAGTCGGAGAGGGGCAGGGTGGAGGTGGTGTTGAAGGCGGCCACCCCCTGTGTCCTGATTTCACTGAAGTACGTACTGGACGCACGGGTGTTGGCGGTCAGACGGAGCCCGACCTCACGCAGCTGCCGCCCCATCAGGTCCGCGGCCGCCTCCCAGGTGGCATCGACGGAGCTGGTCTCCACGGTGATGTGCAGCCCCTCCGCTCCGGCCTCCTTCACCAGCTTCCGTGCCTGGCCGACATCGCGTACCCGGGGCGCGATGCCGTTCGGATAGCCGCGCAGACCCATGCCGAACAGGTCGTTCCCCGGCTCCCCGTGTCCGGCCAGCGCGACCCGGACCAGCGCCTCCCGGTCGATCCCCAGCTGCACGGCGCGCACCAGCCGCGGATCGTCGAACGGCTTGCGGCCGGTGCGCAGCAACAACTGCTGGGCGGTGGCCCGCTCGGCGGTCAGCAGCCGCGTCGAGCCCTCCTTCTTCAGCCGGTCCACGGAGGCACCGGCCAGGTCGGCGGCGTAGTGGACCTGCCCGGACAGCAGCGCGTTGAGCCGCGCAGACTCCTCGTTCGCGGGGACGATCTCCAGCTCCGCGATGTGCGGGGCGCCGTCCCAGTGGCCGTCCCAGCCGCGGTAGCGGGCGGTGCCGCCGGGCGTGAACGACACATAGGTGAAGGGGCCGGAGCCGATGGGCTTGCGGAATTCCTTCGTCCCGTCGGGGATGATCTCCGTGCCGGGGCCCGCGAAGACGGTGGGGAACTCGAAGTTGGGCGCCTTCAGTACGAAGACGACGGACCGTTCGCCGTCGGCCCGGGTGGCGCCGGAGTCGATGGCCGACAGCAGGACCTGCGAGGGGGAGCCGGTGGCGGGGTCGGCGGCGCGGCGGTAGCTGTAGAGGACGTCCTTGGCGGTGACCGGCTTGCCGTCGTGGAACTGCGCCTTGCGCAGCCGTATGCGCCACCGGGTGCCGGACGCGTCGCTCTCCCAGGACTCCGCGAGCCGCTTGCGGACGGACATGTCGTCGGCGTAGGTCCCGAGCGTGTCGTACAGGGCCTTGGCGCGGGCCTGGTCGACGAAGTTCGGGGCGACATGGGGGTCGAGGGTCTCCTGTGAGCCGCCGGCCGTGAACGCGGCGCGGAACCGGTCACCGCCTCCCCCGTCCTTCCTGTCCCCGCCGCACCCGGCGAGCAGGCCGGTCGCGGCCAGTGCCAGGGCGCCTCCGGCGGCCAGCGCTCCCCGTCTGCCGAGCACCGGCCGGTGCCGGTCCGGGGCCTCCGTCCGGGCATGCGTCGTCACAGCCGATCCTCTCCGGGGTGTCCTCGCCCCTGCTCGCGGACCGGCGACAGGTCAGTCTCCTGGCTCCCGGATCGTCGCTCACCTCCGCCTTCCCGCCCGCGTCAGCGGACAGTGACATGCAGGAGGACCGCTTCCCGGTCACAGTGGCGGGACCGCGCCGGACTCGCACCGGCTTCCTGATCCCCGTCGCCTCGTGCACTCATTGTGACGTACGGGGCAGAGGTGGCCGGAACCCGGTTCCCGTTCCGTGGTCCGGAGGTCTCGGCTGTCCGGAGGTCTCGGCTGTCCGGCGGCCCAGGGCCGATGGAACCGGATCGGCCGGGGTCACTAGGCTGCGGCCCATGACATCCCCCCTGACCGGCGGTCCGAGAGCCGAGCCCGTGATCCTCGACGCCGAGGAGCTGGCTGCCGATCCGGAGTTGGCGGCCGGGCTCGCCGAGTCCGCTCACCGGATGCTGGCCGACCTGGTCGGAGCGGGCGCAGCGCTGGGCTGGGTCGAACCGCCCGCGCCGGACGAAGTGGCCGGACTTCTCCGCCGTGTCGTCCGCGCGGCGCGGGCGGGAGACGCCGGCCTGCGCGCCGCCTACCTGGACCGCCGCATGGTGGGGCTCGGGTACTGGCTGCGGTACGCCCGGCCGACCCACCGGCCGCACGCCGATGTGGAGAAGATCGCGGTGGCCGCCGAGGCCCAGGGGCATGGTGTCGGCCGGGCGCTGACCGCCGGCCTGATCACCGATGCGCGGAAGGCGGGTATCGAGGTGCTCACGCTGGACGCCCGTGGCGACAACACCAGGGCTCTGGAGCTCTACCGGTCGCTCGGCTTCACTCCGTACGGGCGCCTCCCCGGCTTCGTCGCCGTCGGCGAGGACCGCTACGACACGGTTCTCTGCATGCTGGACCTGCGCCGCCGGGACTGACCGCCCCCACCCGCCATCGTGCCGTTTGATCCGTCAACTGCACTGCTTGGCACGGCAGTTGGTCCGTACACCGCACCGGCCGGAGCCCATGGGCGGCTCCGGCCGGTGGGGCCTCACGGCCGGTCGGCCGTGCCGCCGTCGGCGGGCGCCGCCGTACTCTGCCGGCCGCCGGGGCGCGTCGCCGTCCGCGTGTCGTCCAGGCTGTCCCGGGCGGCCTGCGCGACCGCTTCGGGGGTGATCCCGAACTCGGAGTAGAGGCGCTGGTAGTCCGCCGACGCGCCGTAGTGCTCAAGGCTGACGATCCGCCCGGCGTCGCCGACGACCTCGCGCCAGCCCTGGCCGACGGCGGCCTCGACGCTCACCCGGGCGCGTACCGCAGGCGGGAGCACCTCGTCCTGGTAGGCGGCCGGCTGGAGGGCGAACCATTCGCGGCACGGCATGGACACCACCCGGACCGTCAGATCACCGGCCAGCAGCAGAGCACAGGCGTCCAGTGCGATCTGCACCTCCGAGCCGGTCGCGACGATGATCACGTCGGGCTCGGAGCCCCGGCCGCGCTCGGTGAGCACGTACCCGCCCTTGGCGGCCGCCGCGGCGGGGGTGTGGCCGGAGCCCGGACCACGGTCGAGTACGGGGAGGTTCTGCCTGGTGAGGACCAGTCCCGTCGGCCGGTCGGTGTGCTCAAGGATGGCGGCCCAGCAGGCGGCGGTCTCGTTGGCGTCACCGGGCCGTACGACGTCCAGGCCGGGGATGGCCCGCAGGGCGGCGAGGTGCTCGACGGGCTGATGGGTCGGACCGTCCTCGCCGAGGCCGATGGAATCGTGCGTCCACACGTACACGGCGGGCAGCTTCATCAGGGCGGCCAGCCGGACGGCGGGGCGCATGTAGTCGGAGAACGTCAGGAACGTGCCCCCGTACGGCCGCGTCAGGCTCTGCAGGGCGATGCCGTTGAGGATCGCACCCATGGCGTGCTCACGGATACCGAAGTGGAGGGTCCTTCCGTACGGTCCGCCCTTCCACAGCTCCGTCTGCCGGTCGGCGGGGAGGAAGGACTCCACCCCCTCCATGGTGGTGTTGTTGCTCCCGGCCAGGTCCGCCGATCCGCCCCACAGTTCGGGGAGTACCGGCGCGAGGGCCCCGAGGACTTCGCCGGACGCCTTGCGGGTGGCCATGCCCTTCTCGTCGGCCGGGAACGCGGGCAGCGCGTCGGCCCAGCCGCCGGGCAGTTCCTGCGCCTGGAGCCGGTCGAGGAGGGCGGCCCGCGCGGGGTTGGCCGTGCGCCAGGCGGAGAAGTCGCGCTGCCACCGGGCGTGGGCCTCGGCGCCGCGGTCACGTACCGCACGGGCCCTGCGCAGGACGTCGTCCTCGACGGTGAAGGTGCGGTCCGGGTCGAAGCCGAGCAGCTTCTTGGTGGCCGCCACCTCCTCGTCGCCCAGCGCGGAGCCGTGCGCCTTCCCGGTGTTCTGCTTGGTCGGCGCGGGCCAGCCGATCAGGGTGTGCAGCACGATCAGCGACGGGCGTCCGCGCTCGCTCCTCGCCTGCTCGATGGCGTGGAGCAGGGCGTCGACGTCCTCGGTGTACGCTCCGTCGCCCCGCCAGTCGACGTCCTGAACATGCCAGCCGTATGCGGCGTATCTGGCGGCCACGTCCTCGCTGAAGGAGACGTCGGTGTCGTCCTCGATGGAGATCTGGTTGGCGTCGTAGAACAGCACCAGGCTGCCGAGTTCCTGGTGCCCGGCGAGCGAGGACGCCTCGGATGTGACGCCCTCCATCATGTCGCCGTCCGATGCGACGACGTACACCTGGTGGTCGAAGGGGCTCCTGCCCGCGGGGGCGTCCGGGTCGAGCAGACCCCGTTCCCGCCGGGCCGCCATGGCCATGCCCACCGCGCTCGCCAGCCCCTGACCGAGCGGCCCCGTGGTGATCTCCACTCCCCTGGTGTGCCGGTACTCCGGGTGGCCCGGCGTCGCCGAGCCCCAGGTGCGATACGCCTCCAGGTCCGAGAGCTCCAGACCGTACCCGGAGAGGTAGAGCTGGATGTACAGGGTGAGGCTGGAGTGGCCGCAGGAGAGCACGAACCGGTCCCGGCCGAGCCACTGGTCGTCGGCCGGGTCGTGCCGCATCACGTTCTGGAACAGCAGATACGCCAGGGGCGCCAGGCTCATCGCGGTCCCGGGGTGGCCGTTCCCCACTTTCTGCACCGCGTCCGCGGCGAGCAGTCGGATGGTGTCCACCGCCCGGACGTCCACCTCGTCCCAGCCGGCGCGCGCGGCCACCGGCAACACCAGGTCCTGGCTCCGGCCGGGTACCGCGTTCACGCCGTTCGGATGCTGCTCTGCCATCGTCGCTCCTTCGCCTGCTGCTCCGTGGGGGAAAGGTGAGCCCGGCGGCTCAGTCTTCTCACCCCTTCCCCGTATTCGCCGTTCCCGCGCTCCACGGCCCCACCGGACGGCGTAGTGCGGGACCTTGCCGCACGGCGGATTTCAGCAGCGGGCGACGGGCTTCAGCAGTGGGCGACGGTTCAGAGGCGGGCCGCGTCGACGACGGCCCCGGCGAAGGCGGCGGGGGCCTCCTGGGGAACGTTGTGGCCGATGCCCGCCAGGGCTCGGTGCTCGTAGCGGCCGGTGAAGCGGTCCCGGTAGGAGCAGCCGTTCCCGGGAGCGGTGAAGGGGTCGCGTTCCGGGTCGAGGGTGACGGTGGGCGTGTGGATGAAGGGGCGGGCGGCGAGCTGCTTCTCATAGCGGTCGTAGCGGCGTTCGCCGTCGGCGAGCCCGAGACGCCAGCGGTAGTTGTGGATGACGATGGCGGCGTAGTCGGGGTTGTCGAAGGCGGCGGCGGTACGTCCGAAGGTGGCGTCGTCGAAGTGCCAGGTCGGGGAGACGGTCTCCCAGACCAGCCGGCACAGGGCGTCCCTGTCGTCCGGTGTCTCCATGGCGGTACGGCCCCGCTCGGTGGCGAAGTAGTACTGGTACCACCAGCTGTACTCGGCCTTCGCGGACAGCGGTGTCTTCTGCGCCTCGACGTCGGTGATGAGGTATCCGCCCACCGAGACCAGCGCCGCGACACGCTCGGGCCACAGGGCGGCGATGATGTCGGCGGTGCGCGACCCCCAGTCGAAACCGGCGAGGACCGCCTTCTCGATCTTGAGGGTGTCCATCAGGGCGATGATGTCGAGGGCGACAGCCGACTGCTGGGCGTTGCGGACCGTACGGGAGGACAGGAACCGCGTCGTGCCGTGACCGCGGAGGTACGGGACGATGACCCGGTAGCCCTGAGCGGCCAGGAAGGGCGCGACTTCGACGTAGCTGTGGATGTCGTAGGGCCAACCGTGCAGGCAGATGACCACCGGGCCGTGCGAGGGGCCCGCCTCGGCGTAGCCGACGTCCAGGACCCCTGCCCGCACCTGTTTCAGGGCGGCGAACGAGGTGTGGGCGGGCGCGGACACGGTGGGGAGCGCGCTCCCGGACCGGCCGTCCGGCGGGTTGCCGGGCGCGTCCGCGGCCGACGCGTCCCACGGCCCGGTCAGTGACATGGCTGCGGCGCCGGTGGTCGCACCGACGGCCTTGCCGAACGTACGCCTGCTGATCATCCGGATGACCCTTCCCCCTGCGGCTGTCGCCGACTGCCGATACGCCTGACCTGCCCGGGGGGTGCGCGGCATGGACTCCGTTGCCCCGGCGGCCCGTTGACGGTGCCGGTCGAGTCCGGCGTGCCGACCCTGGCACAGCATCGCGGGACCGGGGAACGAGGGGTGGGAAAGGGACGCCGGGCGGCCGCGCGCCCGCCCCCCCCCGTTAGCGGAACCCC
>NZ_JBHYWP010000007.1:0-66316 GCF_042751845.1 Streptomyces sp. NPDC059398
AGACAGCCCCTCCTCCGTACGACGGGGAGGGGCCGGAGCCGTACCCTTGCCAGGTGCGTACCAATCGGCTGGAGGGGCTCTGAGGTGAGTGCGGTCAAGGCGGTCAAGGCCAAGGCCAAGCGGATGCCGAGGGCGGTGCGCGAGCGGCAGATGATGGACGCCGCCGTGCGGACGTTCGGGCAGCGCGGCTACCGGGCCGCCTCGATGGACGAGATCGCCGAACTGGCGGGCGTGTCCAAGCCGCTGGTCTATCTCTACCTCAACTCCAAGGAAGAGCTCTTCACCGCGTGCATCCGCCGCGAGGCGCAGTCCCTGGTCGCCGCGGTACGGGCCGGGGTGGACCCCGACGACCCGGCGGACCGGCAGCTGTGGCGCGGTGTCGGGGCCTTCTTCGAGCACACCGCGGGACACCCGGACGGCTGGAACGTCCTGAACCACCAGGCGCGTACGCACGGGGAGCCGTTCGCCGCCGAAGTCGCCGCGATGCGCGACGAGATGGTGAACTTCGCGACGGGCCTGATCGCGGCGGCGGCCCGTGAGGCGCACCGCGACCCGGCCCTGCCCGACGGCGACGTGGCGGGCCTGGCCCAGGCGTTGGTGGGCGCCGCCGAATCCCTTGCCGGGTGGGCGAACGGCACGCCCGGGGTCTCGGCCAAGGAGGCCGCGTCGACGCTGATGAACTTCGCCTGGGCGGGCCTGGAGAACCTTATGAACGGGGAGCGCTGGGCGCCGTCACCACGCCCGTGAGGTGCACCCGTTCCGCCCCGGGCGCCCCACTGCGCACCTCGAAGCCGCCCGCCCCTGCGGCGTACGTGACGGTCCCCGGCAGCAGCACCGGGGCCCGGAACTCGATGCGTACATGCACGGCCTCCGGGGTCCCGGCCTCGGCCAGGCAGCGGGCGGCCGTCCACATGCCGTGCGCGATGGCCCGCGGGAAGCCGAAGAGCCTCGCGGTCAGCGGGTGGAGGTGGATCGGGTTGCGGTCACCCGAAGCGGCGCCGTACCGCCGGCCGAGCCCGGCGGGCAGCTCCCAGGTGGCGGTGGCGCCCCCGTCGACGGGGCCCGGCCCGGGTGGGCCGGTACGGTCCACGGATCCGGCCGGGACGGCGTGCCGGGCCAGATAGGTGCTGCGGGACTCCCAGACCAGCTCTCCGCCGAGCCGTGCCCCGGTCACCATGACGACTTCGGTGCCGCGCCGGTGGGGTCGCAACTCCTCGGCGTACACAGTCAGTTCGGGTCGGCTGTCCAGCGGCAGGGCGCGCTGTTGAATGATCTCGATCCCGGTGTGGACGAGCCCGAGCACCGGCAGCGGGAAGGCGCGCGCCGTCATCAGCCGCATGGCCAGCGGGAAGCCGAGCACATGCGGATAGGTGAGGGGGAGCGGATCGGCTCGGTCGAACCCGCAGACCCGGGCGTACGAGGCGAGCCGCCCGGGATCGACCCGGACCCCGGGCCACACCAGCCGCCCCCCGGGCAGCCGCGCACCGGCCGCCACGCCCCGTTTGAAGGGCGAGGTCACCGCGCCACGCACCATGGAGGTCAGCAGGCCGGGAGGGCGCGTGAGGCGGTCACTCATGGTCCGGGCTCCCTGATCCGTAGGGTATTTACTCCGGAGTAAAGTTACCTGCGGGTCAGGTCCTGGTCGAGGCGTGCGTACGGGGCGGGTACGTCAGGCGTCGGTGCGGGCGTACGAGACGAACGCGGACCAGGAACCGGTGGCGACGGCGAGCTGCGGGCCGTCGGCGACCTTGGAGTCGCGGATGTGGATGGCGGTGGGGCATGCGGCGATTTCTACGCACTGGCCGCCTTCGCCGCTGCTGTAGCTGGACTTCTGCCAGTTGTAGGCGACTTCGAGGCAATCGCCTCCCGATCCGCCGCTGTAGCTGGACTTGAACCAAGTGAATATTTCGGTGTTCATCGATCTCCCAGCATTTTCTCGATCAGCGCCAGAGACTCCTGGGGCGTGAGTGCTTGGGCTCGGATCATCCCATAGCGATCAGCGAGTTCGCGCACCTCGCGCGCGTCGGTGATCAAGCGAGGGTGCCCTTGAACTTCCGTGTAGCCCAGTTGCTGTTCACGTCTGGTGGTCAGGAGATTGAATGCCCCCTCCATGGTGGGGTGTTGCTCGCAGTCGGTCGGCAGTACCTGGACCTCCACTGTTCGTAGACGGCCGAGGCGCACGATCTGGGATAGCTGTTGTCGATGCACGGTGCGGCCTCCGATGGTGCGTTGGAGTACCGCTTCCTCAAAGACGAAGCTGAAGGTCGGCGATGGCCAGTGTTCAAATACCTGCTGCCGGTAGAGCCGGTCAGCGACTCGCTTCTCGATGGTCTCCACGCTCAGCAGCGGGCGCTGCTGAGTGAAGATCGCCCTTGCGTAGTCCTCGGTCTGAAGCAGGCCGTGCACCACCTGATTGCCATAGTGCAGCAGCTCCACCGCCTCCGCCTCCAGCTTCGCGTAACCGCGATACCAGTCCGGATGCCGCGTCCGCGCCTTCTTCATCGCCTCCCGTACGTCCGGGATCGCCGCCCTCAGTACCCCGCGCGCCCCCAGCACCCCGTCCGCCTGATCCAGCCACTCCGGCTGCGGGGTCCGTACGCCCCGTTCCATCGCCGAGATCAGGTCGAGCCCGACGTGCGTGGCCGTGCCCAGTTCCTTCTGGCCGAGGCCGGCCAGCTCCCGGAACACCTTCACCTGTCTGCCGACCGCCCGGAACAGATGGGCCGTACCGTCCGCCTCTGCGGGCAATTCCGGGCGCGCTTCCCGGTCTGCGGAATCCGTCATCGTGTTACGGCCTTTCCGGTCACGGCCGACGTGCCGTACAGGGCGCCGTCCGAACCCGTACAGCTACGCAGCGTGCGTATGTCACTACTGGTCAGGATAGGCGGGAGCGGCCACGCTCAGTCACATGAATGCTGAAATCGCCTCTGCCGCAGCCGTGTTCGTCCAACGCTTCAGCTCCACCCGTCGCGGTGCGCGCCTCGCCCGCAGGCTCGCCGTGCACCAACTCGACCAGTGGGCCGTGCCGCACGCGAGCACCCAGTCCGGTGCGGTCGAACTCGTCGTGGCCGAACTCGCCGCGAACGCCGTGACGCACGGGCACGTGGCCGGGCGGGACTTCGAGCTGAGGCTCGTGCTGTTCGACGACGGCGCCGTGCGGGTGGAGGTGGCGGACACCAGGGGCGAGCGGCGGCCCCGACTGCACCTCGGGCCGCCCGGTGTGACCGAGGGCGGCTACGGGCTGCTGCTGGTGGAGGCGCTGGCCGATGCCTGGGGGGTGGCCGAGCGCAGTGTCGGCAAAGTGGTCTGGGCGCGGATCGGGGTGGGGCCGGGCAGTTCCGCGACGGGCGGTCAAGTCGCCACTACGCGCAGTGTGTTGTGAGTAAAGAAGTGGGTCCTGTGCCGATTTTCTGACCGTTTTCCGGCCGTGCAGATTGGCATGGTCACAGGATGGTCACTAGGTTGACTCTCGAACCTTCGCACGGTTGATCACCCATCCGGGGTGGCGGCGAAGGCACCGCCGCGTCCGTGATGAGCACGGAGCCGGGGATTCATTTCCCCCCACAGCCCGGTAGGCGGCTCTGAGGAAGAAGGAGCCCGCCTCCGTGGCGTCCCACCGTCGTCCCAAGCAGCCGAGCCGTACCCGCGTGACCGTGCTCACCGCGACCGCCGCTGCCGCCGTGGCCCTGTCCTCCCAGGCCGCCCAGGCCGATCCCAAGCCGAGCAAGAGCGAGGTGAAGGCGAAGGTCGACAAGCTCTACGACGAGGCGGAGGTGGCCACCGAGCACTACAACGCGGCCAAGGAGCAGCAGCAGAAGCTGGAGAAGCAGACCGGCGAGCTCCAGGACAGGGTGGCCCGGGGGCAGCAGGAGCTCAACACACTCCGGGCCGGGCTCGGTTCGATCGCCGCCTCGCAGTACCGCGACGGAGGGATCGACCCCTCGGTGCAGCTCTTCCTCGACTCCGACCCGGACAGCTTCCTCGACCGGGCCTCCGCACTCGACCAGCTGACGGCCCGCCAGGCCGAGTCGCTGACGAAGATCCAGAAGAAGCAGCGCCTGCTCGCGCAGCAGCGCAAGGAGGCCCAGGGCAAGCTGAGCGACCTCTCGGCCGTCCGCAAGACGCTCGGCGAGCGGAAACAGCAGCAGCAGGTCAAGCTCGCCGAGGCGCGGAAGGTGCTCAACACCCTGACCGTCGCCGAGCGGGCGAAGATGCGCGAGGACGACACGCGGGCCAGCCGCTCAGCCGGTGAGCGGGTCGAACTCGGCCACGAGGCCCCCGCGTCGGCCCTCGGCGCCGCCGCCCTCCAGGCCGCCGCGACCAGGGTGGGCAAGCCGTACGTACGCAGCGCCACCGGCCCCAACGCCTTCGACTGCTCGGGCCTGACCCAGTGGTCGTACGCCCAGGCCGGCGCCCAGATCACCCGCACCACGTTCACCCAGATCAACGAGGGCACCCGCATCGCGCGCAGCCAGCTGAAACCGGGCGACCTGGTCTTCTTCAACAACACCCAGCACGTGGGGCTCTACGCGGGGAACAACACCGTGCTCCACGCGCCGTACCCGGGCGCCTACGTCCGCTACGAGTCGATGAACACCATCGGGTCCTTCCAGGCCGCGGTGCGTATCTGACCGGGGCCTGAGCCTGGGCGGCTCCGGCCGACCCGTGGGCCCCGGCTCCCTGCTCCGCGTGAGGTCCGGCAGTGCCTGTGAGCTCCCCCTTGTTCCCAAGTCCCGCGGTCGAGGGGGGTGTTAGCCTGGCCAGCCGCTCTGGGAGGTCCATGGGCAAGGGGGATGCACAGTGGCACGACCGGACGATCCGGCTGGGGAGACGCCGGAGCAGCTGAAGAAGCGTGCCGGTGATCTGCGGGCCTGCGCGCGCAAGGCCCGTTCGCTCGCCAAGAAGCTCGGACCCCATCTCGACGGCGCAGCGAAGAAGGCCCGGCAGACCGATCCGCCGGTCTGGCGCGGGCCGTTCGCCGCGCAGTCGACGCGGCAGATCGTGAACCGCAGGGGCACGCTGAGGCAGATGGCGTCCGCGCTCATGAACGACGCCGGCCGCTGGGACACCGAGGCGGACCGGCTCGACGATCAGGCGAAGACCGCGTCGGCCAAGCGGAAGACGGGACCGGGGCATTGACCGAGTTCCGTGGCTTCGACAGCGCCGAGATACGCTCCCTCGCTTCCAGTCTGCGCAGACTGGGTGGGGACGCCCGCGGTCTGCACCGGGACGTGGCCTCCGTCCTCACCGAGGCGGCCCAGCTCATGAAGGGCAAACCGGCCACCACGGACCCGCTCCTGGAGCCGCTGGTGGGGCAGGTCTTCTTCATGCCGTCGCTCTTCGGCGGCGGCCCCACACAGATGCCGGGAGTGCTCGACGGCGAACTCGGCGACATGGCCGACTCGATGGACCGCCGCAGCAAGCAGCTCGACGAGTGCAAGGTCCTGATCGACCACGGCTACGCGGTCGATCCGGCTCTGCTCTTCGCGGACGAGGCCCCCGCCGATGAGCAGCACATCAAGGACGCGCTGAAGCAGCTGAAGGACCTCGAAGGCAAGGATTTCGGCACCAACGGCAACCGCGACGACCTGAAGAAGGTCGAGAGCATGCTGGACGGGATGACCTCCGCCGAGCTGGACGCCTTCTTCGACCAGGCTTCCGCAGCTGATCTGAAGCGCTACAACGACCTGATCAACGACACGGACGACAGCGGCTGGAAGTGGTGGGACGAGAACGGCCTGCCCGAGGGCGAGCGCCGTGACCATCTCAGCGGGATCCTGGCGAAGCTCGGCCCCGCACACTGGGCCAAGGCCCAGGCGGCCTTTCCCGGAACGCAACCGGGATTCGACACGACGGACGCCTACCTGGACGGCAAGAATTCCCAGTCCGGTGCGGATGCCAAGGGAATGCACTGGGGTGTGCCGTCCGATCCGTTGTTCGCCCCCGGATCGGACGGCAAGGACATCACCGCGGCCGACATCAACCAGGGCCGGTTCGGCGACTGCTGGTACATCGCGTCGCTCACGTCGACGGCCCAGGTGAACCCGCAATTCATCCGTGACGGGATCAAACAGAATCCCAATGGGACCGTCAATGTCCGCATCTGGGACAAGGACGGCAATCAGAGATGGGTCACCGTCACCCCGGACGTACCGCTCGACAAGGACGGCACCCCCATGACGGCTCACGCCAAGGGAGCCATGTGGCCCGCCTATTACGAGAAGGCCTTCGCCCTCGTCTACGGTGACGACGACGGCGGTGCGCCCGACGGCCACGAGGGCGACAAGCGCTACGACCGCACCGAGCACGGGTCGTACGGGGCGATCGAGTGGGACTACAACGAGAAGGCCCCTCCCTATGTCACCGGTCACGATTCCCAGGGCATCGACAACGACGTCGACTCCGTACGGAACAGTTTCGAATCCGGACACCCGGTCATCGTCAGCACGGGCAGCGGGGACGATGTGAACAAGAAGGGCCAGGGCAAATGGGGAACGACGTTCTCCACCCGGCACGTGTACTTCGTCAAGGGGTTCAGGGGCGGCAAGATCGTCCTCGGTAACCCGTGGGGCCCGCCCAACAAGGACATCGAGGCCACGCCCGACGAGTACCAGGAGTTCTTCAACAATCCGCAGGCTCTGGAGGTGCCCACGTCATGAAGGCTGTCCGATCCGCCGCGGCCTGCGGTTGTGTGCTGCTCGCCGTGGGCTGTGGTGCGTCGTCCGGGAAGCAGGCCGCTTCCTCGCCGTCCCCCAGTGCTTCCGCGACGCGTCCCGTACCCCCCGCCGACAAGGGCCCGGTGTGCGCCGGGGACGCGGCGGCGAAGGGGCTCCATGTGCTGCGCGGCGGCTCCGCCGAGCTGCCCGGTGGCGGGGGGACCGTGTCGTACAAGGAGGCGCGGGCGGACGGCTCGGCCCGTACCGCGGTGCTGACCGGCGGGGCGGGGGCCGGTGGGCAGGGGACCGGTGGGTCGGGAGCCGGTTCCGGGGCGCGGACCGTGAAGCCCGGCCAGGACGTCACTCTGGGCGGCGCCGCATTCACGGTGGCGCAGATCTGCACGTACCGCGTCGTACTCACACCGAAGGGCCAGAAGCACGTGACCGAACCACCGCAGCCCAGCTCCGCGGCCACCTGGCCGTCCCTGACCGAGGGGCGTTTCCGCCTCAGGTGGCACGTGCCGGACAACGAGTACAGCGGGCAGTACAGCGCCGTGGTGACGGAGATCAACCCCGGTCCGCGCGCCGACATCGGCATTTCCAGCCGGGACGGCGGGGACGCCGCCTACCGGGACGCCCGCGTGGGCGACACCCTGGAATTCGCCGGGCGGCTGTGGAAGGTGGCGGCCATCGAGACCGGGGACGGCAGCCCGGCCGAGAGCAACCCGCACTCCGGGTGGGTGGACCTCCAGCTGGTCGGTCCTGCGGGAGGCTGATCCCTCCCCCTGGCTCCCTCGCCGCGGCTGCACGGCCCAAGGCTCCCGCGTTCCGGTCCCTCCGGCATGCGCTCCCCGCTGTGCCCCCTCACGCCCCCAGCAGGCTCTGTCCGCAGACCCGTACGACCTGGCCGTTCACGCCGCCCGACGCGGGGTGGGCGAACCAGGCCGTCGTCTCCGCGACGTCCACCGGGAGGCCGCCCTGGCCCAGGGAGTTCATCCGGCGGCCCGCCTCGCGGATGAAGAGCGGGACCGCGGCCGTCATCTTCGTCTCGATGAAGCCGGGCGCCACCGCGTTGAGCGTGATGCCCTGTTCCGCGAGCCGGGGGGCCAGCGTCCGTACCAGGCCGATGATGCCCGCCTTGCTGGCCGCGTAGTTGGTCTGGCCGGTGTTCCCCGCGATCCCGGCGATCGACGCGGTGGCGACGATCCGGCCGCCCGGCCGCAGCGCGTCCGCCGCGAGCAGGGCGTCCGTGGTCCGCAGCACGCTGTCCAGGTTCACGTCCAGCACGCTCGCCCAGCGGTCGGTCGCCATGTTGGCGAGGCGGCGGTCGCGGGTGATGCCCGCGTTGTGGACCAGGATGTCCAGACCGCCCGGGACCGCGGCGGCGATCCGCTCCGCCGCGTCGGGCGCGGTGATGTCCAGCGGGAGCGCGGTCGCCCCGAGCGAGTCCGCCGTACGCGCCAACTCGTCCCGGGACTGCGGGACATCGAGGCAGACCAGCCGTGCCCCGTCCCGGGCGAGGGTCGCCGCCACCGAGGCGCCGATACCGCGTGCGGAGCCGGTGACCAGCGCCGTGCGCCCGGCGAGCGGCAGCTCCCAGCTCTCCGGGGCGGTGGTCGCCGCATCCGGTCCGGCCGCGCCGATCTCGATGACCTGCCCGCTCACGTACGCGGACTTCGGCGACAGCAGGAACCGCAGCGTCGACTCGGCCGCCGCCGCGGAGACCGTCCTGACCAGCTGGACCGTGCGGCCCCGGCCGATCTCCTTGCCCAGCGAGCGCACGAAGCCCTCCAGGGCCTGCTGCGCGGCCGCCTGGTGGTGGTCGTCGCCGGAGAGCGGCGCGCCCAGCACCACGACCCGGCCGCCCGGCGCGAGGGACCGTACGACGGGGTGCAGCGCGCCGTGCACCTCCGCGAGGGCGGCCACCGTGGTGACACCGGTCGCGTCGACCACTACGGCGGCCGGGCGTTCGCCCTCCGCCACGGTTCCGGAAGGCCCGGCGGTCCCGGAAGCCCGGGAGGTCGCGGACGCCCTGGCGGTCCCGGCCGTCCCGGAGGCCCCGGCGGCCTCCAGTCCGGTGCGGGCGAGTATGTCGGTGAGGCCCGCCAGACCCGGCACGCCCGCCGTCCGGTGCAGCAAGGTGCCGTCCAGGCGCGGGTGTTCGGGCGACCAGCGGCGCAGCTGCGCCGGTTGCGGCAGCCCGAGCCGCCCCGTCAGGAAACGGCCGGGCGCTGTGCCGGTGAAGTGCAGATAGCGATCGGCCATTGTCCAGGCTCCTTGCGGCATCGTAGATTTACTGTTGAGTAAGGTTACTCAAGAGTCAGGAGCTGGTCGAGATGGTGCCCCTCAAGGTCGCTGTGATCGGAGGCAACCGCCTCCCCTTCGCGCGCTCGGACGGCCCGTACGCCACCGTGTCCAACCAGGCCATGCTGACGGCGGCGCTGGACGGACTCGTCGAGCGCTTCGGCCTGGAGGGCGAGCGGATCGGCGAGTTCGCCGCGGGCGCGGTCCTCAAGCACAGCCGCGACTTCAACCTCGCCCGGGAGACCGTGCTCGGCTCACGCCTCGACCCGCGCACACCCGCGTACGACATCCAGCAGGCGTGCGGTACGGGCCTCCAGGCCGTCATCGCCACCGCCAACAAGATCGCGCTCGGCGCCATCGACTCGGCGGTCGCCGGTGGTTCGGACACCGCGAGCGACGCGCCCATCGGCGTCAACGACCAGCTGCGGAAGATCCTCCTGGAGGCGCGCAGAGCCCCCTCAACGGCCGGGCGGCTCAAGGCACTCGCCCGTATCCGCCCCGGCCATCTCGTCCCCGACATCCCGCGCAACGCCGAGCCCCGTACCGGGCTCTCGATGGGGGAGCACGCGGCGCGCACCGCGCGCGAATGGGAGATCGGCCGCGCCGATCAGGACGCGCTGGCCGCCGCCAGCCACCAGCGGCTCGCAGCCGCGTACGAACGGGGCTTCTTCCAGGACCTGGTCACCCCCTTCCACGGCCTGGACCGGGACCAGAACCTGCGCCCCGGCTCCACCGTCCAGAAACTCGCCACGCTGAAGCCGGTGTTCGGCAACGGGCAGCCCAACGCGACCATGACGGCGGGCAATTCGACCCCGCTCACCGACGGCGCGGCGACGGTGCTCCTGGCGAGCGAGGAGTGGGCGCGCGAACGGGGACTCGAACCGCTGGCGTATCTGACGCTGTACGAGACGGCGGCCGTCGACTACGTCAACGGTCCTGACGGGCTGCTGATGGCGCCCGCGTACGCCGTCCCGCGCCTGCTGGAGCGGGCCGGCCTCGCCCTGGACGACTTCGACCTCTTCGAGATCCACGAGGCGTTCGCGTCCCAGGTGCTCGCCACGCTGGCCGCCTGGGAGAAACAGGGACTTCCCCCGGTCGACCGTACGAAGCTCAACGTCGCGGGCTCCTCGCTCGCCACCGGCCACCCCTTCGCGGCGACCGGAGCCCGCATCGTCGCCACCCTGGCCAAGCTGCTCGCGGAGCGGGAGGCTCCGGGGCGGGGGCTGATCTCCCTCTGCGCGGCGGGCGGGCAGGGCGTGGCGGCGGTACTCGAACGCCCCTGAGCGGTCGCCGGTGACCGGTGCACCACGCCCCCCTGACCGGTCGGACGCACCACGCCCCCTGACCGGTCGGACGCACCACGCCCCCTGACCGGTCGGACGCACCCCCCGACGTACCGGACGGCCGGCCTGCCCGACGTACCAGGACGGCCGCCCCGACATACCAGCCGACCTCACGCACCACGCCCACCTGACGTACCAGGACATGAGGAGCCGCATGTGACCGTGTCAGAGTCCGTACAGCAGCTGGAACCGCGGAAGCGGCGGGTGGACGGAGTGGTGCGGGAGGTCTCCGTACCACCGCTGGTCCGGCCCGTCGCCTGCGGTTCGCTCGCCGACATCCCCTTCGACAACGCCCACCAGGCACCCGACGAGCCGGTCCTCAGCCGGAAGCAGCCCGACGGCCGCTGGGCCGATGTGTCCGCCATGGAGTTCGCCGTCGAGGTGCAGGCCGTCGCCAAGGGGCTGATCGCGTCGGGCCTGGCGGCGGGCGACCGCCTCGCGATCATGGCCAGGACCACCTACGAGTGGACGCTCCTGGACTTCGCCTCCTGGGCGGCCGGTCTCGTCACCGTCCCGGTCTACCCCACGTCCTCCGCCTTCCAGGCCCGCTGGATCCTCCAGGACTCCGGCGCGGTCGCCTGCGCCGTCGAGAACAAGGAGCAGGCCCGGCTGGTCAGCGTCGAGCGCCGCCAGCTGCCCGCCCTGGCCCACCTCTGGGAGTTCGACACCGGCGCGATCCGCATCCTGAAGGACGCCGGCCGGGACGTCCCCGACGAGGCGGTGGCCGAACGCCGCTCCCGCCGCACGCCGTCCTCCGCCGCCACCCTGATCTACACCTCGGGCACCACGGGCCGCCCCAAGGGCTGCGTTCTCACCCACGCCAACTTCTTCGCCGAGGTGGACAACGCGGTCGAGCTGCTCCACCCGGTCTTCAGATCGGTGAGCAAGGACCCCGCTTCGACCCTGCTCTTCCTGCCGCTCTCGCATGTCTTCGGGCGGATGGTGGCGATCGGCTGTATGCGGGCCCGGGTGCGCCTCGGGCACGCCCCCAGCATCAGCACCGACGACCTCCTCGCCGACCTCGCCGGATTCCGTCCGACGTTCCTGCTGGCGATCCCGTACGTCCTGGAGAAGGTCTACAACACCGGCCGCGCCACCGCCGAGAAGATGGGCCGGGCCGCGTCCTTCGACCGCGCCGCGCGGATCGCTCGGCGGTACGGGGAGGCGCTGGAGGCCGCCGAGCACGGCACCGGGTCCGGACCCGGCCCCGGGCTGCGGCTGGCGCACGCCGTGTACGACCCGCTGGTCTACCGGCGGATCCGGGCGGCGCTCGGCGGCCGGGTGCGGTACGCGATCTGCGGCGGCTCACCGCTCGGCCGGCGGCTCGCGGCGTTCTACGCGGGCGCCGGGATCCAGATCTTCGAGGGGTACGGCCTCACCGAGACGACCGCGGCGGCGACGGTCACCCCGCCGCTGCGGCCCCGGCTCGGCACGGTCGGCTGGCCGCTGCCCGGCACCGCGGTCCGGATCGCGGACGACGGCGAGGTGCTGCTCAGCGGCGGCCAGGTCTTCGGCGGCTACTGGGACGGGCAGCGCGGCGAGCCCGCCGGGAACGCCGCCGGCCAGTGGTTCGCCACGGGCGACGTGGGCGAGCTGGACGAGGACGGCTACCTCACGATCACCGGCCGCAAGAAGGACCTCATCATCACATCGGGCGGCAAGAACGTGGCGCCCGCGCCCCTGGAGGACTGGCTGCGGGCACACCCGCTGGTCGGCCAGTGCATGGTGGTCGGTGACAACCGCAGCTATGTCACCGCGCTGATCACCCTGGAGCCGGACGGCCTGGCGCACTGGCGGCAGATGCGGAAGAAGACGGGGGTCCCGATGCGGGAACTGGTCGTGGACGAGGAGCTGCGCGCGGCCCTGCAACGCGCGGTCGACGAGGCGAACCGGCTGGTGTCGCGGGCCGAGTCGATCCGGAAGTTCACGGTGCTCCCGGTGGACTTCACCGAGGAGAGCGGGCATCTGACGCCCTCGCTGAAGCTGAAGCGGGCGGCGATAGCCAAGGACTTCGCGGAGCAGATCGAGGAGCTGTACCGGCGGTAGGCCCCCTGGTCCGGGCCTCTCGTCCCGGTGCTGCGGCACGGGCACAGAGGCAGGAGCCCCTTCCGGTACGCGAACGTACCGGAAGGGGCTCCTTGGGTGGTGCTATCCCGACCGCGATCCGATCGGCCCGGGCAACTAGGCCGGGGTGACGTTCTCCGCCTGCGGACCCTTCGGGCCCTGCGTGACGTCGAAGTTCACGAGCTGGTTCTCCTCAAGCGAGCGGAAACCAGACGCGTTGATCGCGGAATAGTGGACGAAGACATCCGGGCCGCCGCCGTCCTGGGCGATGAAGCCGAAGCCCTTTTCAGCGTTGAACCACTTGACGGTTCCGGTAGCCATAAGCCCTCCTTGGGCCAAAGGGTTGCCCTGCTCCAGAACCTGCTAAGAAGTCTGAAAACTACAAAAGCCTGCGGGTCACATGCTCCGCAGGCTCTGTACTGCAAGGGAAACCAAACTGCAACTTGCGGCGAGCCTAGCACGCGCCCGCGCGCACGCGGTAGAGGTGAAGATCACTTCACCCGGACGTTTGGCCGCAGTGCGTCGCGCTGACGGACCACCCTGCGTTTTCCAGCGTACAACGCGGGTCTAGCCTCACGATGTGGACAATTCATACGCCGAACAGGCCACCGCACCCGCCGCCGGACACGCCGCAGGGAACGCCCAGGACCACGCCGCCGCAGCCGACCACCGTCGCGCCCGGCCCCGCGTCGGTCACATCCAGTTCCTGAACTGTCTCCCGCTCTACTGGGGGCTGGCCCGCACCGGCACCCTGCTGGACCTGGAGCTGACCAAGGACACCCCCGAGAAGCTCAGCGAGCAGCTGGTGCGGGGCGACCTCGACATCGCGCCCGTCACCCTCGTCGAGTTCCTGAAGAACGCCGACGACCTGGTGGCCTTCCCCGACCTGGCGGTCGGCTGCGACGGCCCCGTGATGTCCTGCGTGATCGTCTCCAAGAAGCCGCTGGAGCAGCTCGACGGCGCCCGCGTCGCACTCGGCTCCACCTCACGCACCTCCGTACGGCTCGCACAGCTCCTGCTCGCCGAGCGGTACGAGGTCACCCCCGACTACTACCGCTGCCCGCCCGACCTGGGCGTGATGATGCAGGAGGCCGACGCCGCCGTCCTCATCGGCGACGCCGCACTGCGCGCCGCGCTGCACGACGCCCCCAAGCTCGGCCTCCAGGTCCACGACCTGGGCCAGATGTGGAAGGAGTGGACGGGCCTGCCGTTCGTCTTCGCGGTCTGGGCGGCCCGCAAGGACTACGCCGCCCGCGAGCCCGAGGTCGTGAAGGCGGTCCACGAGGCGTTCCTGTCCTCCCGCGACGTCTCGCTGGAGGAGGTCACCAAGGTCGCCGAGCAGGCATCGCACTGGGAGGTCTTCGACGCGGAGCTGCTTGAGCGCTACTTCACGACGCTGGACTTCCGCTTCGGGCCCGACCAGCTGAAGGGCGTCAGGGAGTTCGCCCGCCGGGTCGGCGCCACGACGGGCTTCCCGTCGGACGTGCATGTCGAACTGCTGGGGTCCTGAGGGGGGTTGCGGAAGCCGGGCCCGGTGCGAGGAGACACGGGAGGCCACCGGGCCCGCCTTCCTCCCCGAACCGCCCGGCCGTGCCGCACCCGCGCGGTGCCCGGTGCCGTACGGGCATGTGTTCCTGCCCGCGTTCGCAAGCATTAGCCTCAGTGAACCCATAGGACGAGCGCGACACCCAGGGCCGGCGGACCACCCGGGGCCGGCAGGGAGGGACACGACCATGCGAGTGCTGGTGACAGTCGTACGGGAGGGGGAGGAGCCGCAGGACGTCCTGGTCAACACGGACGACGCGGCCACCGCCGGCGACGTGGCGGAGGTACTCGCGGCCACGCGGGGAGCCCAGCAGCGGCAGCCGCACGAAGCGGTCCCCTCCGTCGTCGTACCCATGCCGGGCACGACCCTCGACCCCCGCTACAGCTACGCGGACCAGGCACCGGCCGCCCCCACCCTCTGGGCCGACGGCCACCGCTGCGATCCGCGCACCCCGGTGGGCTCCGTGCTGCGCGACGGCATGCGGGTCTCCGTCGACGACTCCATCGGACCGCTGCTGCGCCGGGGCGAGCCGGTCGGCCGCTACGAGGTACGGGTCGCCGCCGGAGCCTCATCCGGCCGGGTGGTCCGGCTGGCCGCCGGGTCCGCGACCATCGGCTCCGCCCCGACCTGCACCCTCGCCGTCGCGGACGGACAACTCCCGCCGCTGGCGGCCAGGTTGGCCGTCGACGTACAGGGCAGGGCCACCATCACGCCCCAGGCCGGCGTGGCTGTCCAGCTGGACGACGTTCCCGTCACCGCCGAACAGGACTGGCCGCTCGGAGGAGTCGTCCGTATCGGCGACTCGCTCCTCATACTCGACGAGGTCGGCGAACCGGACGCCCACCTCTCCGACACCGGCGAAGGCGGCCTCGCGTACAACCGGCCCCCGCGCCTCTCGCCGCTCAGGCCCCGCGCCCGGATCGTCGTCCCCGCGCCGCCGTCCAAGGGCGAACGCGCGCGCTTCCAGCTGATCGCGGCGTTCATGCCGCTGCTCTTCGGCCTCGCCATGTACTTCGTCACCAAGCAGATCTACATGCTGATGTTCTGCCTGATGAGCCCTGTGATGATGCTCGGCCAGTGGATCAGCGACAACCGCGAGGGCAAGAAGAAGAACAAGACATCGGCCAAGCAGTACAAGAAGGACGTCGCCGCGTACGAGGCCGAGCTGGCCAGGGCGGCCAAGGACGAGCAGAACAGACTGCGCGCCCAGAACCCCGACCCGGCCGAGATCCTGCTCTTCGCCACCGGCCCCCGCCGCAGGCTCTGGGAGCGGCGCCTCACCGACCTGGACGTCCTCAGGCTGCGGATCGGCGTCGGCACCGTACCGGCCGACATCGAGCTCGCCCTGGGGCGCGGCGACCACCAGGACGAGGCCCCGGAACCGCCCCGCATCCCGGACGTACCGATCACGCTGCCCTTCCCCGAGATCGGCGTCGTCGGCGTCGCGGGCGACCGGCCCCGCGCCCTCTCGTCGGCCCGCTGGCTCGCCGTACAGGCGGCAGTGCTGCACAGCCCGCGCGAACTCTCCCTGGTCGTCCTCTCATCGGCGCGGGACGCCGCCACCGAGTGGAACTGGGCGCACTGGATCCCGCACACCGCGCCCCAGCAGGGCCAGGACTGTCTGGCCCTCATCGGATCCGACTCCGAGGCCGTAGCCCGGCGGGTCAACGAACTGCTCAACGAGCTCGGCCGCCGCAAGGCCATCCGGGAGAACGCCGGCGGCATGGCGGGGGCGCTCGGCGCCGACCCGCACATCCTCCTCGTACTCGACGGCGCACGGTTGCTGCGCCGGATGGCCGGGGTGCCCCAACTCCTCCAGGAGGGGCCCGCGCTCGGCATCTTCGCGCTCTGCCTGGACGAGGACGAGCGGCTGCTCCCCGAGGAGTGCCGGGCCGTGGTCTGCTGGACCCCCGACTCCGCCGCACATGTGCGGCTGCGCGGCTCGGGCCTCGAACTGGCCGGTGAGGTACTGGCCGACCAGGTGGCCCCGGACTGGTGCGAGCTGCTGGCCCGTTCCCTCGCGCCGGTCCGTGACGTCAGCCGCGACGACGCCGACAGCGGTCTGCCCACCGCGGCCAGGCTGCTCAACCTCATCGGCATGCCCGACCCGACCGGCGACGACATCGAACGCGTCTGGCTGGCCGGCGGCTCCACGACGGCCGCCCCGATCGGTGTCGCGGCCGACGGGCCCTTCGTACTCGACATCCGGCGCGACGGACCGCACGCGCTCGTCGCGGGCACGACCGGCGCCGGCAAGTCCGAACTGCTCCAGACGATCATCGCCTCGCTCGCCGTCGCCAACCGGCCCGACGCCCTCAACTACGTCCTCATCGACTACAAGGGCGGCAGCGCCTTCATGGACTGCGCCCGCCTCCCGCACACCGTCGGCATGGTCAGCGACCTCGACGCGCATCTGACCGAGCGGGCCCTCGCCTCGCTCGCCGCCGAACTGCACCGCCGCGAGACGATCCTCTTCGACACCGGCACCAAGGACATCGAGGACTACAACGACACCCGCAGGCTCCGCCCGGAGCTCGAACCGATGCCCCGACTGGTGCTGGTCATCGACGAGTTCGCCTCGCTCGTCGCCGAACTGCCCGACTTCATCGCGGGGCTGGTCGACATCGCCAGGCGAGGCCGTTCGCTCGGGGTGCACCTGGTGCTCGCCACGCAGCGCCCGGCCGGTGTCGTCAGCGCCGACATCCGGGCCAACACCAACCTCCGGATCGCCCTGCGGGTGACCGACGGAGCCGAGTCGCAGGACGTCATCGACGCGGCGGACGCCGGAGCCATCGCCAAGTCGACGCCCGGCCGCGCCTATGTGCGCTCCGGGGCCCAGTCGCTGGTCGGCGTGCAGTCGGCCCGTATCGGAGGCCGCAGGCCCGCCACCGGCGGCAGCGGGCCCAAGGCGACACTCGCACCGCTCACCTGGCCGATGTACAGCCGGCCCGCGCCCAAGGGTTCGTCCGAGGCGGAGGACGACGGCACGATGGTCACCGACCTCGCCGTACTGGTCGACGCGGTCCGGGCCGGCTCCGAGAAGATGGGCTTCCCCGCCCCACGCAGCCCGTGGCTGCCGCCGCTCGCCGAACACGTCACCCTCGACGAACTGGCCGAATTCGACGGACCTGCCGATCTCCAGGACCCCTCAGGGGCGTACCGGGACGTTCCGCCGATCGGCTACGGACTCACCGACCTGCCCGCCCAGCAGGCCCGCAAGCCGCTCGCGGTCGACCTCGTCCACGGGGAGCACACACTCCTCGTGGGCGGCGCCAGGTCCGGCCGCTCCACGGCGCTGCGCACCCTGGGCGGAGCCATCGGCCGGGAGACCTCCCCGTACGACGTCCATGTGTACGCCATCGACTGCGGCTCCAACGCGCTGCTGCCGCTGGTGCGGATGCCGCACGTCGGGGCCGTCGTCAACCGCGACGAACCCGACCGGGTACGGCGGCTGATCGACCGGCTGCTCGGCGAGATCGCCAGGCGCCAGCAGATGCTCGCCATGGAGGGCGCGTCCAGCGCCGCCGAACAGCGGGCCGGGGCGGCACCCGAAGACCGGCTGCCCTGGATGGTGCTGCTGATCGACAGCTGGGAGGGGTTCGTCTCCACCTTCGAGAACTACAACTACGGCCAGCTCATCGAGCAGGCCCAGCGCATCTTCCGGGAGGGCTCGGCGGCCGGGGTCAAGGTGGTCATGACCGCCGACCGTTCCGGGCTCAGCGGCAATGTCGCGTCGGCCTTCGTCGACCGTCTCGTCATGCGCTTCGCCGACCCGAACGACTACGGCATGGCGGGGCTCCACGCGCGCGAGGTCCCGAAGAACATGCCACCGGGGCGCGCGCTGCGCATCACCGACACCGGCGTCGACGAGACCCAGATCGGCCTGCTCGACGCGGACCCCGCGGGCCAGGCGCAGGTCCGCAGGCTGCGGGAGATCGCCGAGACCGTACAGGCGCAGCACGGAAGGCTCCCGGCCGGCCGCGGCCCGATGCGGGTGGACGCCCTGCCCGCACGTATCACCGCGGAGCAGGCGATGGCCCTCGACCCGGAGGCGGCCCCGGCGTCGCCTCTGTGGGCGCTGCTCTGCGTGGGCGGGGACGAACTGCGGCCGATGGGCGTCGACCTGGTGGAGTCCGGACCCGGATTCGTCATCGCGGGCCCGCCGAAGTCGGGCCGCTCCAACGCCCTGGTCTGCGCGGCGGAGTCGCTGCTGGCCAGGGGCACGCCGCTGGTCCTCATCACCCCGCGCCGCTCGCCGCTGCGGGAGCTGGAGGGGCGGCCGGGTGTGCTGGGCCTGCTCAACGCGGAGCACGACGAGGACGACCTCAACGAGTTGCTGGAGCAAGCGCAGGGGCGTCCGTACGTGGTGGTCGTCGACGACGCGGAACTGCTCTACGACACCGAACTGGACGAGGCCCTGGAGACGGTCGTCAAGAAGGGCGCGGACGGCGACCACGGGCTGATCGCCGCAGGTACGACGGACTCGCTGTCCTCGCAGTACCGGGGCTTCGCCACGGAGTCCCGGAAGTCCCGCAACGGCCTGCTGCTGACCCCGCAGACCCCGCAGGAGGGCGAGCTCTTCAGCATCCGCCTGCCGTCGAACTCCGGCGCGGGACCCGTGGGCAGCGGTCTTCTGGTGGCGGGCGGCACGATGACACCGGTCCAGGGGGTGCTGCGGGGATGAGCCGGGGGCCCGGGACGACGGGATACCGGCCCGGCTGTGACGCGGGGCTGAGTCCGGGGTCGGGGGGCGGCTGAGCGCGGGGCCCGGGACAACAGGAAGCCGGGGCGGTCACCTCATCAGGTGTCCGCCCCGGCTTCCTGCGTACAGCCGGCCGTACAGCCGACCTCGATCAGGTGGCGCGCTCGATGTTGTCGGCGCTGGTGTTCGCCGACTTGTGGGCGTCGGCCAGCGTCTCGACCCACTTCTCGAAGGTGGGGCGGACGTTCTCCCAGTCACTGCGGAACCGGTCGGCCTTCGGGCCCTTCCAGTAGCCGGTGCTGCCGGACGTCGCCGTGTTCAGGCTCTTGATGAGCTTGTGAAGGTCAGTCGAGCTGTGCTGGAACTTCTTGGCCAAGTCCCGGAGTTGACTAAGATCTGCACCGCGATCCATCGCGATCCTCCCCGTTGTCACTGAGGTAAACGGACTATCCGTTTGCAACAGTGGACGCTACCGCACAGCGGCCAGTTCCCGTAAAGGGTCTTAGGGCTTCGGGGTGGCCGGAGTTGGGCGAATGCCATCCGGCGCGACGGATGGGAATTTTGTCCAGATTGGGTTGGAGTGGCGTCATAAAACGTAGTGCTGTCGGCACCACTCCGGGAGCGTGCGCAACAAGTCCGTACGCCGGGTAGTGCACGTCCTTGAACTGCGCTTTGCCCCCTCTTGGAGTCCGTCTATGCTTGTCGGCAGTCTGTGAGACAGCGGGGGAGCTGCAATGGGTAATCCGGACATCCAGGAACTAAATTCGCGCGCCGCGTCCCTGAGGTCGCTGGCCGACCACATCGATTCGCTGGTCGACTCGCCGCACACTCAGAGCACCACAGTGATGAAGACGTGGGCCGGGCCGAACGCCGACCATGTGCGTGGAAAGCTGAAGAGCTGGCGGACCACCTGCACCACGGTCGCGAAGTCGCTGCGCGAGGAGGCTCACAAGGCCTCGCAGTCCGCCAAGGACCTGCAGAATCCAAAAAAGTGAGCCGTGCGGCCGTCAGGCCCCGGGGAGGACGAGACATGCCTTCGTACGACAGTTCCCGAGGCCGCCTGCGCCTGGCCGACCGCCACATCGGTGTCTTCGCACACCTGCTGGACGGCGAGACCCCGCCGGACGAGCTGTGGCCCTCCCTGGTCGAGCTCCAGCAGATCGGCCTGGTCGGCGAGGAGGGCGAACTGGCCCCGCTGATGCGCGACCTGCTCGGCGCGCTCGCCGACCCGATGGTCATGATCACGGTCGAGGTCACGGGCGAGCACGGCCCGGTCAACCACGGCGTCATCGTCGGCCAGAACGCGGTCATCTCCCACGACGGCTGGCCCGGCGACGAGGAGTCCGAGTACGTACCACTGGAGCCGAGCACGCTGGTCTGGGAGCTGGCCCGGAAGGTGAACCTCCGCAGCGGCGACAGCGAGACGCCGGCGGTCGACCGGATAGAGACGTCGATGGGCGCCCTGGACGCCGCCTTCGTGGCGCTGGGCGAGGGCGACGGAGTCGACGAGGACGCGACACGCGCCCTGGTGCGCAAGGCCCTGGTGGCGGCCGACAGCAGCCTGAAGGACCCGGGCCTGGCTCAGTTCACGGACCTCGTCCTCGCCATGAACGCGACCTGGCGCATCACCACGGCCTGGGACGGCAACCACGAGGGCGAACGCTCCGCGATGCTCCGCGCCCTCGCGGTCTGGGACTGCGGCCCCCGGGGCTACTGGATCCGCGAAAAGCCCGAGGAGCCGATCCTGCCCGGTCAGGTGACCCCGGAAAGCGCGCTGGTACTGGTCCGCTCAAACGCGGGAGAGATCTGGGAGAAGCTGGCGGACCTGCTGCCGGACAAGACGGATCTGATCGACGAGAGCTGAAGCCCGAAAGGCAGGATCGGGGCGGAATCAGGATTTTCCTGGATCGGGGATCGTTAAAAGAAAGCCGAGCGAACTGAATCGTGAGAACCGTTAACCCTGCCGACCTGGACCAGCTCGCCCGGCTCTTTGATGGTCGCGGTGGCGTCACGGACAAGATTGACGAGGCTTTCACTAGAGCGTCCCGGCTTGGGGTGACTGGTCATCTGAGCGCTCTGAAACCGATGCGTCCGTGGGCAGTTGAGACTGCACCAGACCTGCGGAAGCGTGCTGCGGTCGCGCGCCTCGAGAGCGGGGATCCGAACGCTGGAGTCCAATGGGCTGGGTTCAGTGTCAAGGAAATCGCGAAGGCGGGGTTGATGTTCAAGGCCCCTGATGTTCTTCTGCTGATTGACGCCGTAGCCTTGAGTGACGATCGCGAGTCCTCCGTCTTTCGACGCAAGTCGAATGAATCCCTGGACCACTGGGTGGACCGTATTCGGGCTCACGCCTTGGCTTCGATTCCAGGCCTTGGACCATACGAAAACGAAATCGCTGAGATTCTCGGTGACGTCGGTGACGTAATGGGTGTGCTCTCGCATAGTGGAGTTGCGCTTTATCGGGCCCAATCCATCACCAAAGTCCTTATTGGGAACTCGGTTGCCCGCGGTTGGCTCAAACCGGCAAGCCTATGGACTGCGGCAAAACTCCAAAATTTCCCGGAACGCTATACCTGGATGCCCGCCCGCGTAGCGCGTTGGGGAGAAAATTTGGAGGAATGGAATCCAGCTATTCGTTCTCTGTCCTACCCGGGTAGCTGGCTGCCCAGTCACCTTGCCGCGTTGGGCTCTGGAAGTAGGGCCTATACAGATGCGAATCGAATTCCATTTGTCAGTGGGTTGATTGGTGATCAAATCGGACTCGGTGTGAATTATTTACGCCGAAGTAGTGCAATGACTTCCCCGATTGTTTTCAACGTGACCGGCAACAAAGTAATCGACTTTCTTGTCGGATCAGATCGGCTTGCCTCCATTTATGGAGGGCTCACGCATTCTGGGCAGATTCCTCGTAGGGCTGTTCAGGCCAGCCTGTACCAGATTGGAAAGAATGTTTACAAAGACGCTCGGGTGGTAGGTGGCGGCCGCATGGGCGCCCTGGTTGATAGCCTCAAGGTGACGGGTAAGGCTGGTGGGTTTCTTCGCGCGACCGGTGTGTTCGGTGGTGTCTATTCAACGGCTTACAGTGCGGTCAACGTGTACAAGCAGGGAAACCCTCGCGCGCACTTCGATAACAGAGAGGCAGGAGCCTCATATGTCGCAGATTGGGCTGAGCTTGGATTCAATGCTTCTTCCACCTGGGCCATGGTAAGTCCTAATCAGTACACCGTTGGCGCCACTGCCGTGACAGGGGCCGTCTGGGCCGGTGCCAAAGTGGTCGAGCACTGGGACGATGTTAAAAAGGGAGCTCACGCCACCCGCGATTGGATTAAGGATAAGTCGTCTGGCGCGGTTTCAAAATTGGCAGGCGGCATAAATTCATTTGCTGCGGCCGGCGGCGCTCTGAACCTCCTGTGAGATGTGAAGACATGAGTGTATTCGAATTCGAACTTGAACCCGTGAGAAATGATCGCGGTCATGGATACCGTGGCCAGGTGGGAAAATTCGGGGACGTAGATGTGTTCCGTGACGTCAGACCGCTGAGGCATGAGTCGCGGAGGCAGGCCGCATTGCATGGCCTCCAGTTCCCGGACACCTTGTTCAGCGGAGGGGCTGGAAACATCCCGTCATTGGACGGTGGGTGGCTACGCGTCGATGGGGATATTGTCGACTTGAACTTGAAAATAAATGGTCTACGTCGAGGCGGCAGATGGCTGGAGATGAAGCATCGCCAACACATCTACGAATACATGATCATGAAAAAAGAAGCTCACCTTCGCAGGGGTGAGGATGTAGCCATCGCGATGAGGCGAGGCAGCTATGTGCCTAATGTCGGCGGGACCAGGATCGGTCGAGTGAATGGCGACGCCAACGCTACGGACCTCGCGATCGCGATTATCATGGAAACGGTGGACACTTCGGCGTTGTCGACGCTCGACGCTTTGCTTGCAGCTCCTGTGAACTTTCTCTTCCGGCGTCGGCAAGACGGAGGATCAGAATGGTAGTCCGTGTCAGTGATGAGCCGAGAGTTCCGATCCTTGATCGAAAACTGATGTACGTAGCCCATGGATGCGTGGGCGAGGGCGCCTGATCAACATTCGTTAGGCATTGCCCGGTGGATCGTTGCCCAAGATCTTTGAGGCAGGGTTTCGTAGTCCCGCGCATGCCGCCGGGTTTGCAACTCGAGCGGATGCCCAGGTCGGCATCATTCTGGAACACACCGGTCTGGTAATCGCCATCCGCCTAAACGCTTGTCGCGGTGAGACGCGTGACAGCCAACTCGTCCAGTAGCTGTTTCCGACCGGCCGATCATGCACCGTGGCAATCGTGACGGGGGCCGAGAACTGGGTCGACAGTTAGCACGGCAAGTACGGCCGACGACGGTCACCTCCGCGCGGTGAGGCGTACGGACGTGCCACATCCTCCGTCTACTGCGTTGACGACTCCAATGGCTGCCCAGGAAGAGTCGTCCCAGACAGCGCGTCACGCTGGTCGAAGACCCAGCCGGGTAGTTGGCCCCAGGGCTGGTCGGTTCGGCCGTCAGTCCCGGGGGGCGGGAGCGCTACTTCACGCGCTCATGAGCCGGCGCGAGGGTCAGAACCAGCTCATGGGATTCGCGTGTTTGGCAAGACTCTTCGCGCCGTTCGCGATGCCAGATCCGACCTTCTTGGCCTTGTCTCCCACCCAGTCCGCGGCCTTCCCGGCACCCTTCTTGATGTCGTCCCAGTGTTCGACGACCTTGGCGCCACCGTAGATAAGTCCTGTTCCGACGGCGAGGCCGATGGTGATCGGGTTCGGGGCGATCATGGCGGCCGTCATGGAGGCGTTGAAGCCCACCTCGGCGACGTCCGCGACGTAACCCGCGCCCTTCTTCTTGAAGGCCGTGACGGGATTGCCCTGCGCGATCACGTTCGCCGCGCTGAACACGGTCGACGCCGCGCTTCCGGCGATGCCCAGGCCGCGCATGGCCCCGGTGACCTTGCTGGCGGCCCCGAGGCCCTTGGTCAGTGATGCGGTGCGGCTGAGGCTGGCGAGGCGTCCGTCCTTGAAGGCGTTGGCGCCGACTCTGATCAGGTTCGCGTTGCCGGCCCGGCTGACCGCCTGGCCGGCGTGGGTGAGACCGCCGTATTTGGCGGCCAACTCATCCGAACCCACAAGGAAGTTGATGGCCTTGTTGACCGTCACGCCCTTCCAGATGGGCGAATCCATGAAGTTCAGCCCGCGCGCCGCGTCGTAGGCGGTGCCGGTCCAGTCACCCACCATGCCCCGGGTGCCGGGGATCTTCTGCGCGAACTGGCTGAGTTTGCTGGGGAACCAGCTGCCGGGCGCACCCAGTGAGCGGATCTTCGGGGCGTAGTTGATGATCTTGTTGCCGGACCACTTCAGCAGGCTGTTGTTGCGGCCCGCGAGCACCGTGCCGATCCGGTTCTTCCAGGGGACGAGCACGCCCGACTTCAGCGAGTTGCCGATCAGGACCTTGGTCAGCGCCGCACCCTGCATTGTGACCGTGGCCGTGGTGCCGCCGACCGACTTCCAGTCGCCGTAGAGATCGAGAATGGAGACGATCGTCGCGGCGTGCGGTGCGAGCCCCGGTATCTGTTCCAGGGCGTGCGCCTTGATGCGGCTGATCCAGTCGTTCAGTGACTCGTTGGACTGCCTCTTGAACGCGTCCGCCTTTGGATCGTCGCTCGCCGCAACCGAGTTGGCCAGCAGGATCTCGTCGGGTGTGAGCCCTTTTCCGTTGTGTTCCTTGAGGTACTTGGCGAGGTCCTTGGGGGAGAAGCCGGCCCACCGCGCACCGGCCTCGGGGTCACCGCTTTCGAGGCGGGCGATCGAGGCGCGCTTCCGGAGATCGGGACCGGTGTCCTTGACCCAGGACCGCAGAGGTTTGAGGGAGGTGAGGTGACTGGTGACGCCGAGATTCGACGCCCGGGTAAACGCCTCGTCAAGTTTGTCCTCTACGCCACCTTTGCCATCGATGAGCTTGGCAAGATGATCGAGGTCATCCGGATTGGCCATCCGCATGGCTTCTGTCCCCCTCAGAACTGTCTGCTGCTGTTCCCGGAACTGCTCGCGTCCGGGCGGCCAGGATATCCGCGGGGCCGCGTCGACACATCGGACGCCGACGGAACATCCACGGTTCCTGCCCCGTTACGGATTGCCCTGTTCCGGCCCTACTTGTCGCCGACGAGAGTAAATGCGAAGGCCAGGCGGCGGTCGATCCAGTCGGCCTCGATGGTCATCTCATTGCTCCCCTCGGAGACCATCACCACGTCGTCACCGGCCCGCCATTCCAGGGTGCGGGGGCGCATGGGCTGGTCACCGCCGTCCCCGCCTCCGTCGAGTACGGAAGTCACCAGCCCCAGAGTGGCCTTGATGGCGACGCGCGCCACCCGCTCCGTCTTGGAGTCGCCGCCGGCCAGTTCGTTGCGGCCGACGATCTCCGGATGTCCGGGCTGGTCGATACGCCAGGTGTGCCGGAACGGCTTCTTGGACGGCGGGACACGGCGCAGGGTGCCGATCACCTGCCCCTGGCTGTCGCGTACGACGTGATGGCGCTCGTCGCCCACTTCCTCGGGGGCGTCGACCGAGCAGAGCAATCGCCGGTTCTCCGCGTCCTCGTACAGGGTGTGGTCGCCGGCCGGGGACTCCGTACCGAACTGGGCGGTGCGCGCCAGATACGCGCAGGGCACGTTGACCGGGAATTCGAGCCCCCCCTGCGGTACGCGGAGTGCGCGCGGCCCGCTGACGGCCTTCTTCCGCTTATGGGTGGCAGGGCGTTCCACGATGCCGACGATGAACTTCCCGACGGTCGCCCAGTCGACAGGCTCCATCACGGGCTCCTCGGCCTTCTTCCCCTTGCCGAACGCCACCGTTACCTCCAGGACCGAACTGACGGGCGAGACGGTCCGACCCTAACGGCTGGGGGAGGGGGGCGGGGTGGGCGGCCGGGCGGGGGCCGTGCGGTGCGGGTGCCCGTGGGCACGGCCCTCAGGAAAGCGGAAGGCCGCGGCGCGGTGGGTTGAGCAGCTGTGCGTCAGAGCCAGTTCATTGGGTTCGCGTGCTCGGCAAGATGGTCCAGATCATCTGGATTCGCCATCCTCATTTTTCTATTTGTCACCGACAAGGGCGAATGCGAAGGCCAGGCGTCGATCTACCCACTCGGCCCTGACTGTGATTTCGCGGCTCCCTTCCGACATCATCACTATCTTTTCCTCCGCACGCCACTCAAGAGTCCGGGGGTTTGTCGGCTGATCGCTGTTGCCGCCAGCGATGTCGGCCACCAGGCCGGTCACGAACCCGAAGGCGACCCGCGTCGCGGCCCGTCCGACAACCTCTTTTGTGGATTCGCCACTGGCCCACTCGTTGCGCCCCACGATCTCCGGGTGTCCCGGCTGATCGATACGCCAGGTGTGCCGAAAGGGCCGCTTGGGTGGAATACGGCGCAAGGTGCCGATGGAGTGCCCCTGTGAGTCGTGCACAACATGATGACGCTCACCGTTCACCTCTGTGGGAGCGCCCACGTAACACAACAGGCTCTGAGCCTCGGGGTCTTCATACAACGTGAGATGGCTGCGGGAGGGGCCTGCGGCCGGGCGGGAGGCCGGAGCGAGGTACGCGCAAGGGGCATTGACCCGGTACTCCATGCTCCCCTTGGGAACGCGTACCGCGCGCAGGCCGTACACGGCCCTCTTGCGCTTGGTGGTCTCGGGACGCTCCACGGTGTCGATGATGAACTTGTGGACGTTCGCCCACGCGACGGGCTCTACCGGCGGCTCCACTGCCCTCTTGGCCTTGCCGAACGCCACCGTTACCTCCTGGGCCGAACCTCGGACGAGAGGATTTGACTCTACCGGCAGGGATTCACGCCGAGTTGGTCTGCGGATTCGTCACCAGGTGCACTCGGTGTGGTTCGGCTTGAACGATGCCTTGTGGGTCAGAAACCAGGCGTTGTCACCTGAGCCGTCGCGTTCGCCAGGGCCGTGAGAAAAGCGGTGCGGTCCCGGGTGGCGATCAGTAGTGATTCCCCCTGACGAGTGGAGATCGTCACGCTGTCCATGCCCATCGGGACGGCCCAGCCGCCGCCGACCAGCCGAGGGCCGGCGCGCTCGGCCGAGCGCAGGCCGGGGACCGGTGCGTCGATGGTGGCTGTTGATGCCGCGTAGCGCTCGACCGGTGTCGGTGCGGCGCCCTGGAGGGCGGCCTGGACCGATACCGGGTCCAGGGTGGCGAGCGGAATGCGCTCGCGGCCCACCCGCAGGGTCTCTCCGTCGATGTGGATGCGCTGATAGATGGCCTTGGAGACCGGGACGGCCAGGCAGGGCAGCAGGAGAAGGAGGAACAGTGCTGAAAGCCCCAGCCACAGGCCGATTTCTTCCGGAATGGTGTCCACGCCCATATAGGCGATCCCCGCCAGGTAGAGAGAGACGCAGATGGTCGACCAGGTCTTGGGGGACTTTTCCAGATACATGGCGCTTGGTTCTGCCTCAGTGATTGACGATAGTGGAGGTGGTTGACGACGCCGGATCGGATCGTGCCGGGGCGGGGACGTAAATTGCTCTCGCCGGGGCCCATTAGCGGTTGATGGCCTGGATTTCGTCGACTGTTACGTCCTGGGTGGTGCCGAAGGTGCCGTCAGGGAGGCCCTTCGGGGCGGGTTGCCCGGTGCCGGTCCAGCTGATCTTCCATGTGATGGTTGCCTTCAGCTTGTACGGGCCGTTGCCGCCCGAAGCGCGAAGGTAAGTGAGGCCGCAGGGCGGGGTCTTGTCCGCGTCGCCCTTTACGTAGGGGGTGCCGATCGAACCATCGCCGTTGAAGGTGCATTCGCCGGAACCCGGATAGGTCTCGGCATCCGAGGTGCCCGGTTCGAGCTTCAAGGAGACAGGCTTGGCCACTGTTGTGGCCTCAATGCCGAGAACGGGTACGGAGGCTGTGACAGATACAGGTTTGAAATCTGATTTATCCAGCCAAGCCCAAGTTGGGAGGTTAACTTTTGTGGCGTTGCTAGGGGCCATATCTACTTTGGTCCCTGGAACCCGGACTTCGGCATAGGCGAGGTGCGCAAGAATTTCCGGTGTTACTGCCTCGGCGGTGGGCGGAGGTGCCCCCTTGTCTACCCAGAAGTCCGGCTCGTCGCAAGCGTCCCAGCCTGGAGGAAAGTTTTCGTTGGCGAACGATGTCCACCAGTAGCCATCATCCGCCTTGCTGAGGTTGAAGTTTTTGTACGGGTGACCGTCCACATATCGCTTGCGCTGCTGGGCATCCCACTCAGGACCGGTTGACTCGGCTTCCCAAATGGGCTCCTCGTATGCCTTGAACTGGGCGGCGGTGTATTTCGGTGCATACCAACAGGCCGGCGGCGTCCATGTCCCTGCCGCCGCGAGCGGACCGGCAGTTGGGCCGGTTCCGTTCTTGGACCGATCGAACGCGATGCCGCTCGCGGACGCCGCGATGGTCCCGTGGTTGCCTTCGTTCTTGGAGCTACCGCTTGCGGGGTTCGAGTTTTCCCGGCCTCCACCCGGCACGGTGACTCCGGCAGAGGCGTAGGGTGCCGCAGCAGCCAGAAGAAGTCCGGAAAGCGCACAGGCTACGCATACCGATCTGGTCATTTCACGCATGAGGCATCCCCTGCGGTTGAAACGATCTGACTGGTCTGCCACACGCCATCACTGTTCTTCACGAGTCCAGTCCGGTAAAGGATGAAATCATTCTTAGAGGGTGCCGTAGTGATGATCTTCCCGGTCTTGATCTTCTTTGAATATGCCTTGCTCTCATCCGCACAGAAGGTGAGGGAAGCGGACTTACCGGACTCGATGGTCGCGTGTCGATTGAAGTACGAGATCGAGCCTGTGATCGAGAGATCGGCTTTCTTGAACTTTTCGACCCAACTCGACGACTCCACCAGTGCTTTACCAGTGTTGTAGAAGTTCAGGGCTGCGTATTTGGGATCTGTGCCGCCGACCGCCCCGTTGATTGCGCGCATGCGTTCCGCGCCGTCCGACAGAACGGCGTCCTTGGTGGGGTCCCCCGTGTTCGCCTGCTCGAAGGTCATTTTCAGATCGGACGGCAGAGTGACCTTCGGGCGCCCAGGGGCGTCGCTCGAAGCCGAAGCGCTCGGCGAAGCCGACTTCGACGCCCCTTGGTCCGCGCCCGCGATCTTGTCCGAGTCCTTCGGCTTGTTGTCACCGCCCCCGTCGCACGCGGTGAGGAGGAGTGCCGCTGCGGTCGCGAGTGCGGCGGCAGCGGGCAAGGATCGGCGGTTCACTGGCGACTCCCGGTGAGGGCTGTTGCGGGTTGAGTGAATTGACGCTATCCGGGACGTACTTGGTTTCACCAGAGCGAACTCGCGGTGCGGGCCGTGAGACAGGTGATGATTGGGATGAATGGTGCGTGCGTCAGGGCGTGGTGGGCCGATCCCGACAGCTGTTGCCTGTGGCTCTACGGGGCCCGGGCGCCTCGGGCCGGGGTGAAGGTTCCGGCTTGATTACGCTTGGTTCACGCTTCATCTATATGCGGCGGCGCGTCCGCTCCGTTGCACCCGGCCGGTGCGCGCTCCGTGTTCGCGCCGGGGTTCGCGCCGGATTCGCACCGAAGCGCCTGTGTCCCGCGCCTCCCGGGACGGCCCAGTTGTGACGGTGATCCACACATCCGTAACCGCCCCTCTTTGCGGGTGCATCCGTCGCGCCCCGTCGGCGGGCAGCCTGGAGGGCTCTGATTCGGTCGGACCCGGGAAGCCTTGGCGGGTGCAACCGCCGATCCCTTGTTGTGCAGTGTCTACGGGGAAATCTCGTGAAACTTTGAGGGGCTCGCAAGGACCGTCGATTCTGACCGGTTTGGACCGATCCTGACGATGCGCGTGAAGTTCGCGATCCTTATCTCGTCTTGAGGCGCTTATGTGCTGCTGCTACGGTGCGATGACTTGACAGCCTCCGGTGTCCTGGGGATCGGAACCGGATGAATGGCGGCGAAGTCGACTCGCTTATGGCGTGCACGTCATGGCGACCTGGCGTCGTAGTGATCCAGCCACATCAGCCACACCAGTCACATCAGCCACACCAGTCACATCAGCCAGATCAGTTACAACCAGCCAGATCAGCTACACCAGCCACACCAGTCGCAGAGAACATTCGGGGGAGAAGCGGCGTGAAGGTCCAGGAGCGCACGGGTGCAGGCAACCACAGGGTTCCCTCACCCGCCCAGCCGTCCGGTGAACGGCTTCCCACGGTCGCCCGGGAACGTAAGCCCGCTCTCGCCGCTCTCGCCGTCCTCCTGATCCTCGTCGGCGCGCTGGGAGCCACCGTGCTGGTGCTGCGCGCCGGGAACCGTATCGAGGTCGCCAAGCTGACGCGTGACGTCGAGGCCGGCGCGGCCATCAAGGACAGCGACGTCACCTCGGTGATGGTCGCCGACGACGACTCGATCCACTACATCAAGTGGAGCCAGCTCGGCCAGGTCGAGAAGACCCTCACCGCCAAGAGCGCCCTCTCCCACGGCTCCCTCCTGGTCGGCGAGATGTTCACCGGCGCGAAGGGCACCCCCGCGGGCAAGGCCGTCGTCGGGCTCTCCCTCAAGGACGGTCAGTACCCCGTCGGCATCAAGGTCGGCGACACCGTCACCATCTACCGGGTGGGCGACCGCAGCGGCTCCAGCAGCTCCGGCAACAGCAACAGCCAGTCCGGCTCGTCCGGCAGCACCGGTTCCTCCGGCGGCGGCATCATCGTGGACCGGGCCACCGTGAGCCACGCCGACTCACCCAACGCCTCCACCATCAGCAGCGGCAACCTCGCGGTCACCGTCCTGGTCGACAAAGCCGACGCCGCGGCCCTCTCACAGGCCGCGTCCGCGGGGGAGGCCGCGATCGTCTCGGTGCCCTCCCACGACGGCTGACCGACGCCCACAGAGGCCCCCACAGGACCCTCAGAGGAACCCAGAGGAACGCAGAAGACATGGCGCTCATCGCCCTCGCCGCAGACAAGGGTTCGCCCGGAGTCACCACGGCCGCCCTCGCCCTCGCCGCCGTCTGGCCCCGGCGGGCGCTGCTCGCCGAAGCCGACCCGGCCGGCGGAGACCTCGTCTACCGCACCACCGCCTCCAACGGCGGCCCGCTCAACCCGAACACCGGCCTGCTCTCCATCGCCGCCGCCGCCCGCCGGGGGCTCGCCGCCGACCAGCTCTGGGACCACGCCCAGCCGATGGCCGGCGGCCTTGAGCTGCTCGTCGGCATCGGCTCCGCCGAGCAGGCCGCCGGGCTTGCCGGTGTCTGGCCCACCCTCGGACACGCCTTCTCCACCCTCGGCGACTCACCGCACGCGCCCGCCGACGTGATAGCCGACTGCGGCCGGATCGCCGGGGGTTCGCCCGCCGTCGACCTGCTGCCGCACGCCGGTCTGGTCCTGCTTGTCGCGCGTACGGAACCGGAGCACATCGCCCGCGTACGGGACCGGGCCGCCGCCCTCGCCCACCAGCTGCACGGCGGACAGCGCGGGATGTCGCAGCTCGCCACCCCGCTCATCGGCGTTCTGCTCGTCGTCGATTCGAGCGCGTCCGGAAAGATCGCCCACCAGGTCAACGACATGCTCGTCGCCGCGCAGACCGGCGCCCGGGTACTCGGCACCCTCGCCCACGACACCTCCGGCGCGGCGCTGCTCTCCGGGCGCGGCCGGGGCCGGCTCGACAAGTCGCTGCTGATCCGCAGCGCCCGCAAGGTCGCCGCCGATGTCTACCAGCAGTTCGGCGCGGCCTGGTCGCAGCCGGGTGCCGGGGCCGGTCGATGAGCGACGCCGTCGACCACAGCCTGGTCAAGCGGTACCGGCAGGAGGCCGGCGACCGGATCGCCGAGCAGCGCCGTATCGACCAGGTCAGCAACACGCCGCCGATGTCCGGGGAGGACGAGCGGCAGTACGCGCGCGCCGTCATCGCCCAGATACTGGAGGAGTACGCGCGCGCGGAGATCAACGCCGGGCGTACCCCCTTCGACGCGGAGACCGAGGAGCAGTACGCGGCGGCCGTGCACGCGGCGCTCTTCGGGGTCGGGCGCCTCCAGCCGCTGCTCGACGACCCCGAGGTCGAGAACATCGACATCAACGGCTGCGACCAGGTCTTCGTCGGTTACGCCGACGGGCGCGAGGCCCGTGTCGACCCGGTGGCCGACACCGACGAGGAACTCGTCGAGCTCATCCAGGTGCTCGGCGCCTACTCGGGGCTCTCCTCGCGCCCCTTCGACTCCGCCAACCCCCAGCTCGACCTGCGGCTCCCCGACGGCTCACGGCTCTCCGCCGTCATGGAGGTGGCCCGCAGGCCCGCCCTCTCCATCCGCCGCGCCCGGATGGGCAAGGTCTTCATGGCGGACCTCGTCGGCAACGGCACGCTCACCCCGGAACTGGCCCACTTCCTCGCCTGCGCCGTACGCGCCCGTAAGAACATCATGATCGCGGGCGCCACCAACGCGGGCAAGACCACACTCCTGCGGGCCCTCGCCAACGAGATCCCGCCGGTCGAACGGCTCGTCACAGTGGAGCGCGCCCTGGAGCTGGGGCTCGACCAGTTCCCCGAACTCCACCCCAACGTAGTGGCGTTCGAGGAGCGGCTGCCCAACTCCGAGGGGCTCGGCCAGATCTCGATGGGCGAGCTGGTCCGCCGGTCGCTCCGTATGAACCCCTCGCGCGTCATCGTCGGTGAGGTGCTCGGCGACGAGATCGTCACCATGCTCAACGCGATGTCGCAGGGCAACGACGGCTCGCTCTCCACGATCCACGCCAACAGCTCCAGCGAGGTCTTCAACCGTATTTCCACCTACGCGCTCCAGGCCAACGAGCGGCTGCCCATCGAGGCCAGCCAGATGCTCATCGCCGGAGCCGTCAACTTCGTCGTCTTCGTGCAGCGCCGCAACAACTTCGAGAGCGGCGGGCGCCTGCAGCGTGCCGTCACCTCGGTCCGTGAGGTCAACGGCGTCGACGGCCGCGTCCTCTCCAGTGAGGTCTTCGCCGAGACGCCCGACGGGCGTGTGGTGCCGCACGCCCCGGTGGCGTGCCTCGACGACCTCGCCGTACACGGCTACCGCCCCTCAGGGGCCTGGGGGTGAAGGAGACCGTATGAATGGCATCTCCTCGTTGGGCGGGTTCTTCGATCCGCAGCTGCTGTACGCACTGGGGTGCGGGATCGCGGCGGGCGGCGGCCTCGCGCTGCTGATCCTCGCGATCCGCGGCTTCGAGCCCAAACCCGGCCATGTGAAGGCGGAGCGCGGCGAACGCGCCCGCGACATGCTCCAGTTCGTCGGCCGACGCGGTTCCATCGCCGTCGGTGTCGGCCTGGTGGTGCTGCTGCTGACCCGCTGGGCCGTGGCCGGGGTCGCCGCCGGGCTGCTCGTCTTCTTCTGGGACCGCCTCTTCGGCGGCGCCGCCCAGGAGAAGATCGCCATGCGTCGGGTGGAGGCGCTCGCGGGCTGGACCGAGTCGCTGCGTGACACCATCGCGGGGGCGGTCGGCCTCGAACAGGCCATCCCCGCATCCGCGCGCGCCGCGGCCCCGGCCCTGCGCCCGCACCTCGACGCGCTGGTCGACCGGTTGCGCGCCCGGATGCCGCTGCCGGAGGCGCTCCAGTTCCTCGCCGACGAGATCAACGACGCGTCGGCCGACATCATCGTGGCCGCGCTCATCCTCAACGCCAAGCTGCGCGGCCCCGGCCTGCGCCAGGTGCTCGGCGCGCTCTCCAAGTCGGCGCGCGAGGAGATCGACATGCGGCACCGGGTGATGGCGCAGCGTTCATCGACCCGGCGCAGTGTGCAGATCGTGGTCGTGGTCTCGGTGGCGTTCGTCCTGGGACTGGCTGTGTTCAACCGGGACTTCGTCTCCCCGTACGGCTCGACGATGGGCCAGCTGGTGCTGGCGGGTGTGTGCGGCCTGTTCGCGCTGGGCTTCTGGTGGCTGCGGAAGCTGTCGGTGATCGAGACGCCGGAGCGCTTCCTGGTCCGCGCGGAGCCGGAGGTCCGGTTCGTACGGCCCGAGGCGTCGCAGCAGCAGCCGGGCGGACAGCACGGCGGTCAGCAGGGTCAGCAGGGGCCGTACGGTCAGCCCGGTGGCGGTCAGCAGGGTCAGCACGGGCAGTACGGTGCCGGCCAGCAGGGTCAGTACGGAGCGCCCCAGGCGGGCGCGCCCCAGGGCGGTCCGTACCCGGGCAGTGCGCACCCCGGTGGTCAGCAGCCGCCGCAGACCTCGCCGTTCAACCATGGCCAGGGGGCGCCGCGATGATCGACATTCTCACCGCACCGGTACTGATCGGGGCCGTCCTCGGCCTCGGTGTCTTCGTCCTCGTCCGGGCCCTGTCCCGTACGAAGCGCTCCGCGGTCTCGCAGGTGCAGCGCATCGACGCGCTGCGGGCGGCCGGTTCCGGGTACGAGCGGCCGGGCGACCACGAGACCCACGACGGCCGGCTCGGATCGCTGCGGGCCCGGGTCGGGGTACGGATCGCCGACCTCTACTTCCAGCAGGGCTGGGAGCAGCGCTCGCTCCGCTCCGACCTGGCGGTCCTCGACCGCGGCTGGGAAGGGTTCCTGGCGACCAAGGTGCTGCTCGGAGTGGTCGGGCTGGTCTTCGGCCCGATGCTCTTCGCCATCGTCGTGGTGATCGGCTTCAGCAGGAGCCCGATCATCCCGGTCTGGCTCGCGCTCGTCTGCGGTCTGCTCTTCTTCTTCCTGCCGGATCTCGAAGTGCGCCGGGACGCGGCGGACAAGCGCAAGGACCTGCGCCGCGTCATCGGGGCGTATCTGGACCTGGTCTCGATGAACCTGGCAGGCGGGCGCGGTCTGCCCGAGGCGCTGATGGCCGCGGCCGAGGTCAGCGACGGCTGGGCGCTGCGCCGGATCCGTAACGCGCTCGCGGACGCCCGGATCACCGGCACCAGCCAGTGGCTCGCGCTCGGCAGGCTCGGTGAGGATCTGGGTATCGAGGAACTGAAGGACCTGTCGTCGTCGCTGGCGCTCGTCGCCGACGACGGGGCGAAGGTACGAGAGTCGCTGGCCTCCAGGGCCGAGACGATGCGCCACCGCGAAATGGCCGAGATCGAGGGGGCGGCGGGTGAGAAGTCGCAGTCGATGCTTGTCGCACAGCTGCTCCTCTGCGCCGGCTTCCTGGTCTTCCTCATCTATCCGGCCGCGATGCGCGTCTTCCAGGTCTGATCCCGCTTCCCCTTCTCTTGAGAGGATTTCATCCCATGTTCGGACGCCGCTTCAGTCACCCGACTGTCGACTTTCTGATGACGTTCCTGCAGGCACGCGTCGAGCGCGCCCGCTCCGATGAGACCGACCGCGGCGCGTCAGCCGTGGAGTGGGTCATCATCTCGGCGGTCGTCGTCGCGATCGTCGGCGTGGTCGCCGCGATCATCAACTCCGCGCTGAGCGACGGCGCCAACAAGGTCGGCGACTGCATCAAGGGAGCGAGCGCGAGCGGCACCTGCTGAGGCGCGGGGCCGCCCGGGATCCTGCCGGGCCTGCTCCCGCGTCCCCTGTTCATTCCCGAGTCCGGTCGATCGGACGAGTCACTGAGTCGGTGCTGGTGCGTCAGAGGATCAGAGCGTTCGTACGCCGCAGGGTGGAGGCAGCCTCCGCCCGCGGCGACTCCGGCATGACCGCGATCGAGTTCGTCTTCCTCACGCCGGTCCTGTTCTTCATGATCTTCGCGACGGTGCAGTTCGCGCTGTACTTCTTCGCCGACCATGTGGCCCAGGCGGCGGCGCAGGCCGGTGCGCGCAAGGCGCGGGCCGAGGCGGACGAGAACCCCGGCGGCTGGCGCGGGGACGCGGGCGACGTCGTACAGAGCTATATCCACCAGCTCGGCTCGAAGCTGGTGCTGGGCCCGGACGTGACGATGCTCCAGCCGGACCAGGACACGGTCGGCGTGGAGATCACCGCGAAGGTCCCCAATGTCTTCCCGGGCCTGGGCCTCACGGTGCACGCGCAGTCGCGGGGGCCCGTCGAGCGGTTCGTACGGGACTGATGAGAGGCCAACGGGTGGCGGGGCGTAAGGCGTTCTTGGGTACGGGGAGTGGCCGTACGGGCAGGTGTGCGCGGTGTGTGCCGCGTGCGCCCCGTGTGCCCCGTGCGATACGGACCTGGCTGGACCGCACGGGCGCCGCCGGGGCCGACCGGGGCCTGTCCACCATCGAGGTGGTCATCCTCGCCCCCGTCATGATCCTCTTCATTCTGGTGCTGGTGGGCTTCGGGCAGCTGGTCGAGGGCCGCGGCGCCGTGGACAGCGCCGCGCGTGACGCCGCCCGCGCCGGCTCGATCCAGAAGGACGGCGGCGTCGCGATGTCCGAGGCGCGCAGGGCAGCCGAGGCGGACCTCACCGATGTCTGCTCCGGCCCGGTGTCCGTCACGGCCAAGGGATTCGTCAAGGGCGGCTTCTTCACCGTCGACGTGAGCTGCCGGATCCGTGGTCTGGCCATGCTCGGCCTGGACATCCCCACCACCCTCAGCGGGCACTCCACCTCGCCGATCGACCCGTACCGGAGGACGCAGTGAACGCGCTCACCGGAGCAGCGAACGCGCAGACGGGGGCAGCGAACACCCTGACCGGATGGATCGATACCCGCAAGGCCCGCCTGGACGACCGGGGTTCGGGCGCGGCGGCCGTCATCATCTTCGCGTTCCTGTTCCTGGCCCTGGCCGCGTTCGTGGTGGACGGCGGCCTGTCCATCTCGCAGCGGGAACGGGCCGCGGACATCGCGGAGCAGGCCGCACGGTACGCGGCCCAGGACATCGACCGGGAGTCCCTGTACGGCAACCATGGCGGCCCCGCGCCGATCAACTACCAGAACTGCGACGCACGGGTGCACGCCTTCGCGGTCGAGATGGGCATGTCCGCCCGGGACATCGGCGCCTCGCACTGCACGGCGGCCAACACACAGCGGGTCGAGGTGACCGTGCAGCTGACGTACGAGCCGGTGCTGACGGGCCTGTTCTACAGCCACTCGATCACCGTGCACGGGTCTTCGGTCGCCGAGTCGGTCACGGGTTGACGGTGACGCGTTCACCGGGTTCCCGGTGCAGATGGAAAGGCACACACTCTCATGCATGACACAACCCCCTCACGTCTCGCGCGCCGCGGGGCCGGCGCGGCGGCGGTCGCGGTCGCGGCTGCGCTGGTGCTGTCGGCCTGCGGCGGCGGTCATTCGTCGTCCTCCGGCAAGGCGGGCAAGAACGACAAGATCGCTGGGGCGGACACGGGGGCGACGGCGGCCCCCTCCGCTTCGGCTTCCCCGGACGGGATCGAGCGGCCGAAGGTCGTGCTGCCGAAGGGCGTGAGCAACGTCTTCGAGGGCGGTAAGACCGGGGATCCGAAGCAGGACGCGATCCTCGCCGACAACGCGCGGAGCCTCGACGCGATCAACGCTGCGATCACCACTGATGACAAGAAGCTGCTACCGGCGGTGCGGTTCTACAACAAGGGCGATGCCCTTACCTCGGCGCTCTCCTACATCCAGGGGTTCTATGACGACGGCAGGTCCTACGTGGGAACTGCTCGTTACTACAACCGGAAGGTCACCCCTCTGAAGGACGGAGCCGTGGCGGTGACCTACTGCCAGGACGCGACGAAGACGTACCCGAAGAACCGCAAGACCGGCAAGGTGAGCCACCCCGCGGCCTCGTCGGGGGACTACACCTTCTTCAACGAGCGTCTGGAGAAGAACGACAAGGGCGTCTGGCAGTCCGCCAATGTGATCTCGGGTGAGGGGGGCAAGAAGTGCGCCTGACGCGCCGGGCCGGTTCGAGATACCTGTTGGTCCCGGGGCTGGCGCTGACCCTTTTGTCCGTGCCCACTTCCGCGTTTGCCAGCGGCGGGCTCGGAGGTAGGGGCGACCAGCGCGCCCACTCCGCGGGCGGCTCGGCCAACGGCAAGATCACCGTACACACGCGCATCCGGACCACCACCAACGGCAGTCCCGGCACCGCGAAGACCGGCTCGCTCTCCTCCACGGACAGCAACTGGACTCCGCCCGCGTGCTGGTACGAGCCGGCCTTCTCACCGAAGGAGATCCAGGCCACCGTCAAGTCCTGGCGAAAGGTGGGCTTCTTCGGTATCGGCGACATCGTGGGTGGCTTCCTCGACAGTTACTACAAGGACGGCAAGTACAAGAACTACAACCTTGACCAGCAGGGCAAGGGAATGTTCTGGGCGGCCGCCATCAATCCGAAGCGCAAGGACGACCCCCAGGCAAACTCCTGCGACAAACCGCCGTTCTGGGTCCCGAACAACACAACCCCCGACGAGCCCCTCGCCGTCAGCCCGAAGGTGCTCGCCGAGTACGCCTATGACGAACTCCCCGTCCCCGACACACAGATCGAGGCCGCCCCGGCGGGAAAGTCCACGGTCAACCTGCCCACCTGGGTCTGGCTGGACAAGGCCCGCTTCAAGCCGGTCTCTGTGACCGCCTCACTGCCTGGGACCGGGCTCTCCGCGACCACGACCGCCACCCCTGCCGCGCTCCGCCTGGACCCGGGCACGGCCGATGCGGAGGTCCACCCGGCGGGCGGCGACTGTCCACTCAACGCGGACAAGTCCATCGGTACCCCGTACATCCGGGGCTCCGCCGACCGAACGCCGCCCTGCGGGGTGACGTACCTGCGCTCGTCGGGCGGAGGGACGTATCCACTGCGGGCGACGCTCACCTGGAAGATCACCTGGACCAGCACCACGGGAGAGGGCGACACGCTGCCCGATGGAACCTACGGGGACACGAAGGACGTCGCCGTCCAGGAGATCCTGTCGGTCAACCGCTGAATACCCGTGCCACCCGAGGAGAGAAGCGAGCGATGCCGTTCGGAAGGCAGCGGCGGCCCCCCGAGCCGCCCGTCGAGCCGATGCCCTGGGAAAGCATCGGCTGGTTCGTGGTCAGCGATGTGGAACAGCCGGCCACGTTCCGCCGTAAAGCGGTGACCGGACCGCGGGCGATACGTGTGCGGTCGGTCGACGGGCCCGTACGGTGCTTCGCGCCTGCCGTGCTTGTCGTCCAGCCTGACCCGGAGACCAAGGCGTACGACCTCTACGCGGCCCGGGATCCCCGTCAGCCGATCTGCGCGCTCGCGTCCATGACCGGCGGGAAGGGCGGCGAGCAGTACCGGGTGGCGGACGGAGCGGGGCAGGAGATCGGCACCGTGCACCGTACTGTCGCCGCGAAGCGCACGATCCAGCACACCTGGTGGCTGCGGCAGCCCGGTCACCCGGATGTCGTGGCCCGCTACCACTGGGCCAAGGGCAGTGCCAAGGAGGTTGCGTCGCGGGGCAAGGCGGCTGTGGCGCGGCAGGCGGGGAGCCTTGCCGAAAGCGTCGTGGATTCCTTGATCTTCGGTGGTGACGACAGCGGCGGCCAGAGCGGCAACCACATCCGCAAGCCGGTGACCTGGCGGGCGGGCGAGGACGAAGTGGCCCTCACGTCGGATCACACGGACCGCGGGGTCAACACCTATATGCCGAAGGCCGGCTGGCTGGACCTGCGACTGGTGTTCGCGCTGGCGGTGCTGCGGGAGGGCTGACCGTACGCGGGCAGGTTGCCGTCGTCGGCGGGCAGCGGCTGTCCGTCTGCTTCTCCCGGGCCTCTTCATGTCGTGCCCGAGGTCTGGCCCGTACGGGACAACTGGCGCCGTTCGTGTCAGCGCCGTGCCTGCGCCCCCGCCCGCTCCAGCGCCGCCCGGAGCTTCTCCGGGTGGCGGGTGGGGGCCGACCAGACCGGATGGAACGTGAACTGCTGTGGAGCCGATGTCCTGAACCAGTACCGCCTCGTGTCCGGGGGCTGGAACTCCGGCACAGCAGCCGCGGAGAGATCGACGGCGAAGACGAGAGCGGCGCGCGTGTAGGGGGCCGTCAGCGGGCCCACCAGAACGGTTCCGGCAGCGGCCGATGAGCGGTTCGCCCCCACACTCCTGCCCAGCCTGGCGAGCTTCCGGATTTCCTGGCGCTCCGTGACCACTTCGACCTGCTGGAGCGCGTGCCAGGGACAGAAGTACACCTGCCGCCGCCGCGCTCTGACCCGAGGCAGCTTGTCTCCTTGCTTGCGGCCTTGCCCGTGCTCGCGCGTCCGCCTGCGCGCGGCCTGACTGAGGCCGCCGATCCAGATACCTGCCTGGTCGACGCGGATACCGATCGGCCAGACCTGGCCCAGGTACAGGCCGCCAAGAGTCATGGACCCGAACCAGCCCACGATCACTCCGGGGATGTACACCGAGGGGTTGTCGGTCAGCAGCAGAGCAACGAACGAGCCGATCAGCAGCAGGGGCCAGAAGAAGCCGTGGAACACCAGTGGTGGGCGGAGTCCGGAGCGCTCCTCGGTGTAGTAGGCAGGCTCGTGCATCTCAGGCAGGTTCATGCGGTGCGTCCAGCGAACAGATCGGTCAGGAGGCGGCCGAGCGCTTGATCGTCACAGTCGGTCGTGGTCGGCGCTGTACCGACCCCTTCGTGCTCCACGCGCAGCCCGGATGAGCCAACCCGTACTGCGATACGGTCGCGTGCGGGGCCCGAGCCCTTGTCCGGCTGATACACATCGATCACCCTGGGCAGGCGGCGGCCGAGCTTGCGAGCCGGGGCCCTGCCGACCCAGCGCAGCAGGGAGCTGACGGCTTCCTCCGGGCTGATCAGCGCGTACTCGTAGGCCGGGCCGAATCGCGACACGTGGTTCCCGGTGGCCACCTCGGCCAGCACGGCCCGCAGCCCACGGCCTTCGTCGGCGATTCCGTACAGCCGCATACGCTCGGGCTCGCCCATGGGGCCCTCGCGGCGGAGGACGACGAACGCGGGCCGGCCCCGGCCGGCCAGGATCATCGCGAGCAGCGGACGAACCGGAAGGTCCACGTTCTCGGCGATGGGGCCGGCAGCACCGGACTCAGGCTCATCGAGCAGACCGCGGTGGACCAGGAACTTCAGCGCCATGGCCGAGAGCCCGATCCGCTCCGCGTCCAGCATGTCGGACCACCAGGAGCGGGCGTCCTCGTCAACGAGCGTGGCCTGCATGGCTCCGAGTACGTACAGCTCGGCTGCCGACAGAGCGGGCAGCTGGACCGCACCGTCCTGCTCGACCTGGTCCAGCAACGCTTGCGAAGCTTCGACATCTGCTTGTCGGGGGTCACCCGTCATGTGGTGCTGCCTCCATCGGCTGCTCAGAGAAAACTGGTGACCGCATGCCAGGTGCTCTTGGCCGCTGACGCCACGGCGTGACCGGTGGCGTTGCACACGTTCTTGAACGGCTTCCAGTGGTGGTAGAGGTAGGTGCCGCCCAGATAGAGGCCGGTGCCGACCATGACGGCTTCGCCCACGACCGGTACGGCGTCCACGACCTGGAGAGCGGCGAGCGTGTCCCAGGTGGCGAGACCGGCGTTGACACCGGCCGCTCCGCGGTCCACCCAGCCCATCGCGCCCTTGTCCTCGGGCTTCCACATGGTGTAGAAGTCGCCCGCGATGGCCAGACCGTTCAGCCCCACGGTCGCCCCGCGCAGCCACGGAAGCCGCGCCGCTTCCCCGAGGCCGGCCAGCTTCGTGCCCTCGTTCCACTTGCCGATCGCTTCCCAGTCCTTGGCGAAGTCGTCGATCGCCTGGGCGAGATCGGCCTCGGTGGCCGCCCCGCTGCTCATGGCGTTCATGATCGGCCGGGCCATCTTCGGGAAGTCGGCCTCCATCAGTTCCGGGATCCGGGCCGCGAACTGCTCAGCGGTCGTGACGCTCTCCTCCGCGCCCTCCGCGCCGCTCATCAGCTTGAGCAGCACCATGTCGGCGTACGGGGCAGGTACGGCGTGCAGACGCTCGTCCCATTTCCGCAGTTCGCCCTCGGGGCCGAAGAGCTTCTCCCAGAGCCCCGGGTTCTCCTCCTTCAACTCCTCGCCCGCCTTCGCCACCTGCTCCTTGAGCTGCTTGGCGGAGAGGGTGTCAGGACAGGTCCTGGCGAGCGTCGTCTCCGCGTGGCTCAGCGCGGTCGCACACGCACCCGCGGCGCGGTTCAGGTCGGAACTCGCGTCGCTGACCTTCTGGCCGAGTGCTTTGGTGGACCGGCCCGGGGCAGAGGACGCATGGTGCGAGGCGTGGGAGTGGTTGTCGGCGCTGGTGTTGGCGCCCTTCACCGCCTTCTGTGCGGTCTCCAGCGCCCCGGCGTAGGTATGCAGTGCGTCGTACGCGGCGCCTGCCGCCGCATGGACTGCCTTGAAACGCGGATACACGCCTTCGGCCGCCGTCCGGTACTGCTTGGACAGTGGGCCCGACCAGCCCTTGAGTACGGCTTCCACATGCCGCTGGAACGTCGTCAGCAGTGCGGAATGGTCATGGGCCAGCGATTTGAACCGGCCGGCGGCGGTCCGCAGTGTCTCTGGATTCCCGGCCGGAACGGTGTACGTGGGAGGCGTCATCTGCCGCCTCCGCCCGCCTTCTTGAGGTTGGCGGCGGTCGTCCGGGCGACATCGCCGAGATCACTGACGGAGGTTCCGGTATCGTCGGCTGCCTTCGCGATTGCACCGGCCAGCGAGCTGATCGCGGTGGCCACCCGGTGGTCCCCGGCGGCGCCGGCTGCCTGCTTGCCGGCCGCCGCGCCGGCCTTGGAATGGCTGTTGGCCGAGGTAACGACCGCTTTCATGGATGAAGCCGACGCCTGTATGTGCTCGGCGTCACCACCCCGGTACCCCACTGCTTCCCCCCACCCCGTTTTCTCTGCCCGGTCCCGGCTGATCCGTCCCAGCCCCGGCTCCGGCATCCGACGGTGCTCGGCGGGCCAGGCCCAGTCAACGCCGGAAGAGGCGCATCGCCCACTCTTGGCCGGGCGGTGAGGGGAACTTTGCAATCGTGTGGCCTGGGGAAAAGAGTGGGGCGGGGAGAGCCACTTGCCGGCCGCCGGTGGATGGTCCTGACCTAAGGCCCGCCCGGCGCTTGCCGCCCGGGTGAGCGGGTGAGCAGGGCCCCTCAGCGGTTGATCGTCTGGATCTCCTGAACGTTCATGTCCTGGGTGGTCTGGAAGGTCCCGTCGGGCAGGTCGCCGCCCGCGCCCCCCGTGCCCTGCCAGCTGATCTTCCAGGTGATCGACGCCTTGAGCTGGTACGGCTGCCCGTCCGTCGCATGCAGGTAGTTGATGCCGCAGGGCGGGTTCTGGTTGGCGTCGCCCGCCTTGTACGGCGTGCCGATGGAGCCGTCCTTGTGGAAGGTGCAGGTGCCCGATGCGGGGAAGGTGTCCGCGTCGTCCGTTCCGGGGTCCAGGTGGAGGCTCACTGGCTTCGCGGTGGTCTCGGCCCAGAGCCCGGTGTTGGGGAGCTCGGCGCGGACGACCACGTCCTTGAAGGTGCCCTTGTCCAGCCAGACCCAGGTGGGTAGGTTCACGGTGGACTTGGTCTGCGGCTTCAGCTCGATCTTGGTCTCGGGGACCTTGACCTTGTTGTACGCGTACTCGGCGAGCATCTTCGGGGTGGGCGCGTGCGGGATCTTCGGGACCTGGCCTGGGGGCTGCCAGAACATGATGCGGCCGCACTGCCAGGAATCGGGGTCGGATTCGTCGGGCGCCACGCTCCGCCAGAAATAGCCGCCCTTGCCGATGTTGTAGTTCTTGTATCCGTCGGCCATCGAGTTGGGGTCGTCGAAGTTGGCCTCGGGTTTGCCGTCCTTGTAGTGGTCGGTCCAGAGGGTCTTGCCGTACCACGACTCGTGAATTCCGACATCGCCCGCGCCGTCCGTCTTGTCGACGAACGCCTTGAGCGCCTCGGGTGTGAAGACGGGCTCGTACCAGCACGCCGGAGGCTTCCAATTGGGGTCGACCGCACCCAGACTGCCCCTTTTTCCGCTTCCGCCGCCGCCCTTGGGGTAGCTGAGGCGGATTTGGGAGTGGGTGGCGGAGGCGCTGACGTTGCCCTGGTCGTCCGAGTCGCCCTTCGTGCCACCTCCCCCGATAGCGAGGGCCGGTCCGGAGGAGAGTGCAACCGCAGTCAGCGAGACCACGGCGAGCGCCGTCATCCTGCGCTGGGAGTTCACGACGGGCAGCCTCCCCTCTTGGAATTGGTGGACACGGTCTGCCATACGCCTTGTGAGCTTTTCTGCATGGTGGCCGTGTAGTACACCTTGGGATTCGTGCCTGCCGGATTCCCCTCGACCTTTCCTGTCTTGCGGTCCTTTGTGTATGCCTTGCTCTCGTCCATGCAGTAGCTGAGGACCGCTCGTGTCTTGTTGCCGCCGAGCATGCTCGCCTTGGCGTCGTATACCGGCGCCTTGCCGATGAGGGTCAGGTTCTTGCCCGTGTAGGTCTTGATCCACTTCTGGTCCTGGGAAAGACCGGCCGCAGTGTCGTAGAACTTGAGGTAGTCGGCATCGGGGGCGTTGGCGATGATGGCCGCGTATCCGGCCCGTACCTGTTCCCTGCCGTCGTTGAGAACGGCCTGCTCTTCGGAGTCGCCGCTGTTCCAGCCCTGGAAGTCCAGCTGGAAAGCGTGCGGAATCGTGATCTCCGGCCGCGCCGCACCCGGCGCCGCAGAGGTGGACGCCGAAGCGGACGGGCTCTTCGTCCCCTCGTCCGCTCCCTTGATCTTGTCCTTGGAGGCGTCACTGCTGCTGCCCCCGCAAGCGGTCAGCAGCAGGGCCGCACTGACGGTGAGTGCGGCGGCGATGGTTGGAGTGCGGCGGGCCACGAGATGTTCTCCCCCGGTTGATCGGCAGCAGGTCGGCAGTCCGGACTGCAAACCCGCAGGGAAATCGAAGCTACCAGCCGGGTGTAAAGGGCAGCAGGGGGCGTTCGGCGGATTCCGTGCCAGGTACGGGAGGCGTGACCCGGTCGTGGCGAATCCGTCGTGGGGCGGAGGTTTCACGCGTTCCGCGGGGCCGTGTGCATGTGCGACGCGGCTCGGGGAGAATCCCGCGTATGACCAAGGTTCTGATCACCGGCGGTGCCGGATTCATCGGCAGTACCGTCGCTTCCGCCCTCATCGAACAGGGCATCACCCCGGTCATCCTCGATGACCTTTCCAAGGGGCGCCGGGAGTTCGTACACGGCCGTGACTTCTACCAGGGCGACATCGCCGACCAGGCCCTGCTTGACAAGGTGTTCGCCGACCATCCCGACATCGACGCGACCCTGCACTGCGCCGCCAGGATCGTCGTCCCGGAGTCGGTCGAGCGGCCGCTGCACTACTACCGGGAGAACGTCGCCAAGACCGTCGACCTCCTTGAGGCCCTCCAGCGCAATGGCTGCGGTCGCGTCGTCTTCAGCAGCTCCGCCTCCATCTACGCGCCCACCGCCGACGCCCGGGTTGACGAGAGCTGCCCGGTGGCCGCTTCGAGCCCCTACGCCCGTACCAAGCAGATGATGGAGCAGGTGCTCCAGGACTGGACGGTCGCGGCCCCCGTACGAGTCATCGCGTTGCGGTACTTCAACCCGGTCGGGGCCGACCCCCAGCTGCGTACGGGGTTGCAGGACCTGCACCCGACCCACGCGCTGGGAAAGCTCATCGAGGCGTACACGGAGGGGACGCCGTTCACCGTGACCGGCGTGGACTGGGCCACCCGGGACGGCAGCGGTATCCGTGACTACATCCATGTCTGGGATCTCGCCCGCGCGCATGTCGCGGCCCTCACACGCTTCGACGAGGTCGTCGGGCCCGCGGCCGACGACCGGTACCGGGTCATCAACGTCGGCACCGGACTGGGCACCACCGTGCGGGAACTCGTCACGGCCTTCGAGGAGGCCGTGGGGGAGACCCTCGACGTCCGGGAGGCGGGTCCGCGCCCAGGGGACGTGATCGGCTGTTACACCGCAAGCGACCGGGCCCGTGAACTCCTGGGCTGGGAAGCGCACAAGAGCATGGTGGAAGGTGTACGGGACGCACTGGCGTGGCGGGCGAAGTGGGCTGCCCAGGTGGCCGGTTGAGCAGGTGGCGGTCGGTTGACCGTTCCACCGGTTGACGGGACGATGCCGGGCGGTGGGCTTCGCGCGGCGGGGATGTGGTGCGCGACGCGGGGAACCAGGCACGAACGCAGGAACGGGGAGAGCGTGAACTTGAATGTGAACAACACCGTGTCGGACGCCCAGGCGTCGGACGCCGCCCTCGCATCGGGCACTGACGCGTCCGGTACCGCCGCATCGGGCGCCGGCGCCTGGATGCTCGGTGACCGGAGCGTGAACCGGATAGGTCTGGGCACCATGCGCCTCACCGGCAGCTCGGCCTTCGACCTCGGAGAGCCCGGGGACCGCGACGTATCGGTCCGGGTGCTCCGCCGCGCCGTCGAACTCGGCGTCAACCACATCGACACCGCCTCGTTCTACTTCTCACGGCTGCGCTCGGCCAACGAGCTGCTCAACACCGCCCTGTCCCCGTACCCGGATGACCTGGTCATCGTCACCAAGGTCGGACCCGGCCGCGACCCCTCGGGCGAGTGGTACGAGGCCACGCCCGAGCAGCTGCGCGGCCAGGTGGAGGAGAACCTGCGCCAGCTTGGCCGCGACCACCTCGACGTGGTCAACTTCCGCCGGATGTCCGAGGACTCGATCGCCGAGCACTTCGGCGCGCTCGCCGACCTCCGTGACGCCGGGCTGATCCGGCACCTCGGGATCTCCAGCGTCAGGCCGGAGCATCTGGCCGAGGCGCAGGCCATCGCGCCGGTGGTGTGCGTACAGAACCAGTTCAGCCTCGATGTCCGGAGGAACGGCGAACTGCTGCGCCAGTGCGGGGAGCAGGGCATCGCGTTCGTGCCCTTCTTCTCGATCGCCGGGGAGGGGCGTGACGAGGGCGCCGGGGCGAGGGGCGGGGAGAGCACGGCCGTACGTGAGGTCGCCGCGGCCCACGGTGTGTCCGCCGCCCAGGTCCGCCTGGCGTGGACGCTGCGGCAGGGGCGCCATGTCCTGGCGATCCCGGGCACCGGCAACCCCGTACATCTGGAGGAGAACGTGGCGGCGGGGGCGCTGCACCTCACCAGTGAGGACATGGATCTGCTGCAGACCGCCGGGGGCTGAGAGGGGCCAGGGGGCGGGGCCGGTCCCGTGACGGGCTCCGCCCGGTCTGCGGTACGCAATCGGGGCAAGCGTCAACGGTTCTGTCATTTCGGGCACGTTGTGTCCTCCGGGCCCCTGTCTGGCCTTCGAAACCCTCCGTACCATCTCGATAGGCTCGCCGAGTACCGCGCAGTACGTACCGAGCACCCAAGCACCAAGCACCCAAGCACCAAGCACCCAAGCACCAAGCACCCCGACGATCCCGAACCCGCTCCCTCCCCACAGGAAACCCGCCATGGCGCGCAATACTCCCGGTTCGACGGGCCCGACCAACCGGACGCCCCAGCCTCTGCCCCGCCAACGGACCGCGGGTGACTTCGCCAAGGCGTTCTTCGCGTTTCTCGCCCTCGCGGGGCTGCTGCTCGCCGTGCCGCTGGCCCTGTCCACGCAGGGCTGGCCGCTGCCGCACGGCATGCCGTCCTTCGACATGGTGCAGCAGCAGATCACCGTCGATACGTTCGTGCACATCCTGGTCTGCGTGGTGTGGCTGGCCTGGGCGCAGTTCGCCGCGTGCGTCATCGTCGAGATCAAGGCCGCCGTCTCCGGTGTCGGGATGCCCTCGCACATTCCCGGTGCGGGTCCGAGCCAGTTGCTGGCGCGGCAGCTCATCGCCGCGCTGCTCCTGGTCAGCGCCACCGCCGCGAGCTTCGCGCCGGGTATCTCACAGCTGGGGCAGTCCCTGGAGTCGACGCACAAGCCGACCGTCGCCGCCGCGCAGCAGGCCCCGGGGATCGGGGTCGCGCAGCAGGCGCAGGCAGCGGTGGCCTCGCAGGCCGACGCGCAGGCCCACGCCGAGCAGGCGAACGCGAGGACCGGGGCCGAGGGGGCGACGAAGTTCTACCGGATCAGCCCGCCCGAGGGCCGCCACCACGACTCGCTCTGGGAGATAGCCCAGCGCCACCTCGGGGACGGCCGCAGGTACAAGGAGATCTACCAGCTCAACAAGGACCGGATGCAGCCCGACGGCACCAAGCTGTCCGAGGCGAGTCTGATCCGGCCCGGCTGGATCATGGAGATGCCGGCCGACGCCCACGGCGGCGAGGTCGTGGAGATGCCCGACCAGGCGCCCAAGGTCTCCGAGCAGGTACGCCACCAGATCGACCAGTACGCCAAGTCCGGCAACCACCAGCAGCAGCCCGCGCAGCACCAGGGCGGCAGCCGCGGCGACAGCCCGACGGCGCAGATCTCCGTACCGGAGCAGCGCCTTCCGAACGCGCCCTCGACGGGCAACACGCCCTCGACGGGCAACGCGCCCGGCGCCGGATCGGGCGCCGTCGCCGAGGCCCCTGCGCAGAGCTCCGGGTCAGGGTTCGGCCTCTCCACCGCCCTCATCGGCGCCCCGCTGCTCGCCGCCGGTGTGCTCGGCGCGCTGGGCCGCCGCCGCCGCATGGCGCTGTGGCAGTCGGCGATGACCGCGGTGGCGGGCCGGCGCGGTATGGAGCCGCCGGTCCCGACCGGCGACGAGGCCGATGTGCACGACGCGCTGCTCGTCGGGGCCGACCCCGACGCCGTCCGCTTCCTCGATCTGGCGCTGCGCGGGCTCTCCGCCTCGCTCGGCCGGGAGAGCCGTCCGCTGCCTGTCGTGTACGCGGCGTGGCTCACCGACGACGACCTGCACCTCCAGCTCGCCCAGCCCTCGGGGACCCCGCCCGCGCCCTGGGAGCAGGGCCAGGACCAGACGTTCTGGCGCCTTGAGCGGTCGGCCGTCGCGGCGTACGAGGGGATCGACCCGGACACCGCGGCCGCCCCGTACCCGGGTCTGGTCAGCCTCGGCACCCGGGACGACGCACGGCTGCTGCTGAACCTGGAGGCCGTGCCCGGTCTCGTCGCGCTCACCGGAGCCGACGCCGACCGCGCGGCCGTCCTCTCGTCCGTCGCCGCCGAACTCGCCACCAACGGCTGGTCGGACCGGATGACCGTCACGGTCGTCGGCTTCGGCGCGGAGCTGAGCCCGCTGGCCCCGACCCGGCTGCGCCACCTCGCCTCCGTCGACGAACTCGTCGAGACGCTCGGCGCGGAGGTCGGGCAGCGCCGCAGCGCGCTCGGCGCGGCGGGCCACGACTCGGTCCTCACCGGGCGGACCGGACCCGCCCAGCAGACCCGCTGGGCCCCGCATCTGGTGCTGGTCGCGGACGAGCCCACCGCCGATGAGGCCACCGCGCTCGCCGAACTGACCGCCGACTCCGGCCGGTTGGGCATCGGCTGTCTGATCGGCGCTGGTTCGGATGGTCAACTGCCGGGCGCAACATGGGACTTGCAGATCACGGGTGAGGGGAGGCTGCTCGCGCCGCTGCTCGGTCTCGAACTCGACGCGCAGCTGCTTCCGCAGGCCCAGCACGAAGCGGTCGTACGTCTCTTCGCGGACGCCGACCCGGACGGCGAAGGGCCGGAACCGGCCCGCCCGTTCCTGGTCGACATCACCGAGCAGGGCCGCCCCGCGGTGTACGCGCGGCTGGTCGGCCCGTACGAGATCATCGGCCTGGACGCCCCGGACAGCGAGCGTAGCGCCCTGCTGCACGAAGCGCTCGCGCTGCTCCTGCTGCACCGCGAGGGCGTCCACCCGCGGGTCCTCGCCTCCGCGATGTGGCCGCGGGGAGTCACCCCCGAGGTGTGCGACGCGCTCATCGAGCGGCTGCGGCTCTGGCTCGGCACGGACGAGGACGGCTCGGCCCGGCTCCGTACGGACAGCACCGGGCGGCTCATGCTCGCCCCGTCCGTCGTCTCCGACCTGGACGTGCTCCGCTCGCTGCACCACGAGGCGACCGAGGGCCGGGGCGCACGGCGCGCCTCGGTGCGGGAGCGGCTGCTCACCGACGCGCTCGGGCTGGTACGGGGGCCGCTGCTCGCCGACCGTACGGAGGGCCGCTACACCTGGCTGACCCACGAGATCATCGACACCCAGCTGCCGCTGCTCGTGGCGGACGTGGCGCTGGCCCTGTCGGCGCACCACCTGGAGCAGGAACAGCCGGAGAAGGCGATCGCCGCGCTGCGGGCGGCGGTCTCCGGATCGTCGGCCGACGAGCGGTTGTGGAACGAGATGCTGCGCGCGACACACGCGACGGGCGACGAGGCGCGGCTGCGGGAGCTGGCGGCGGACCTGGTGGTACGGGGCGGGGAGCGGGGGGTGCCGCCGCGTACGGAGGCGCTGCTGGACGAGTTGCTTCCGGGGTGGCGTGGGGGTGTTGCGGCGGCGGGGTGACCTTACGCGTGGCGGGGTGCGGGTGCGGTGGTGCGGGCCTTTCGGGGCTCCGCCCCGGGCCCCGGTCCTCAATCGCCGGACGGGCTTGGTTGTGCCGCCGGTGCCCTCTGGACATGCTTGAGCGCCGTATGTATCCGGACAAAGGGGGCGCAGGATTTCGTGCGGGGCCCTGGCGTAGGCTGGATCGGTCGTCTGTAGCCCCTTGGGAAGGACCCGCCCGGTGACCGAGAACGCCGACCTTACGTCTGTAAATGTCGCAGCCGTCCTCGACCGTGCCGCCGCAGGCGGGCGCATCACCCCCGAGGAAGCGGTCGTGCTGTACCGCGACGCCCCGCTGCACGCGCTGGGCGCGGCGGCCGATGCCGTACGGCGCCGGCGGTATGCCGGGACCGAGCACATCGCCACGTACATCATCGAGCGCAACATCAACTACACGAACCTCTGCGTCACCGCCTGCAAGTTCTGCGCCTTCTACGCGGCCCCGAAGGACACCGAGAAGGGCTGGACGCGCGACCTCGACGACATCCTGCGCCGCTGCGCCGAGACCATCGAGCTCGGTGGCACGCAGATCATGTTCCAGGGCGGGCACCACCCCGACTTCGGTGTGGAGTACTACGAGGAGCACTTCGCGGCGATCAAGAAGGCCTACCCGGAGCTGGTCATCCACTCCCTCGGGGCCTCCGAGGTCGAGCACATGGCGCGTATCTCCAAGGTCTCGGTCGAAGAGGCCGTCTCGCGGATCCACGCGGCCGGGCTCGACTCCTTCGCGGGCGCGGGCGCCGAACTGCTGCCCGCGCGGCCCCGTACGGCCATCGCACCGCTCAAGGAGTCCGGCGAGCGGTGGCTGGAGATCATGGAGGTGGCGCACGGCCTGGGCGTCGAGTCCACGTCGACCATGCTGATGGGCACCGGCGAGACCAACGCCGAGCGCATCGAGCACCTCCGCATGATCCGTGACGTGCAGGACCGGACGGGCGGGTTCCGTGCCTTCATCCCGTACACCTACCAGCCCGAGAACAACCACCTGAAGGGCCGGACGCAGGCCACCCTCTTCGAGTACCTGCGCATGATCGCCATCGCCCGGCTCTTCCTCGACAACGTCGCCCATATCCAGGGCTCCTGGCTGACGACCGGCAAGGAGGTCGGCCAGCTGTCGCTGCACTACGGCGCGGACGACCTCGGCTCGATCATGCTGGAGGAGAACGTCGTCTCGTCGGCCGGTGCCAGGCACCGGTCGAACCGGATGGAGATCATCGACCTCATCCGCAAGGCCGGCCGCGTTCCCGCGCAGCGCGCGACGACGTACGAGCACCTGGTCGTGCACGAGGACCCGGCGAACGACCCGGTCGACGACCGCGTCGTCTCGCACATCTCGTCCACGGCGATCGAGGGCGGCACGGCCCACCCCGAGCTGAAGCTCCTCGACGCCAACTGAGGCCCCGTTGCTGACGCTTCACCGGGCGCGCGCGGACGCGGTCGTCATCGACGGCGACCGTATCGCGGCGCTCGGCCCGTACGAGGAGCTGGAGTCGGTGTACGGGGAGCGGGCCCGGCTGCGCAGCTGGGACGGGGTGCTCACCCCCGGCCGTCACGAGCCGGACGCGCCCGCGCTCCTCGAAGCGGCCTACTGGCCCGACCCCCGCGAGGACCTCGGCCCCGACCCGCTGACCGGCGACGCCCTGGCCGCGCTCGGCATGACCGAGGTCCGCTGGGGTGCGAGCGCCCGGCGCGGCCTGCAACGGCTGCTGGCGGCGGGGACCACGTCGCTCGCCGGCCCCTTCGCCCGCCCGGCGGTCCGCACCGCCGTCGAGCGCTCGGGCCTCACGGTGACCACCGGGACCGGCGCCCCGCGCCCCCTCGCGGTCTCCGGGCGGGCCGACTTCGCGGTGTACGGCGATGACGGGAGCTGTCTCGTGACGTGCGTCGCGGGGCGGATGGTGCACCGGGCGCGGTGACGGCCTACCCGTCAATGGCGCGCTACCGGCTCACGACTTCGGGTGACGGTACCGTCGTACACAGGACCGCATTCCCTCTCTCCGTTCACACTCAGGTCCATGGGAGCAGTCATGGCTATCGCACGCCGGGCGGAACAGGCCACCGAGGACAACTGGATGTTCCCGCCCCCCGCGGGGTGGGTCGTCGAGCAGGTGACGGATCTCGAGCTGCCCTTCGACTGGGAACTCGTGGACGGAGTGATCGTGGCCCGTGGGCAGACAAAGGTGTGGCACAACCGGGTGCGCGACAGCATCGCACGCCGTCTGGAGGACGCACGGGCCGAACCGTACGCCGTCCTCACCGAGCAGTGCGTCCTGGTGGATCCGTACAACGCGCCGCGCCCCGACGTGATCGTCTACGACCCCACCGGGCTGGACGTCTTCGAGCTGGAGTGCATCCCGGTGAGCCGGGTCGCCCTCGCGGTCGAGGTGGTCTCGCCCGAGTCCCGGCAGGACGACCGGGTGCGCAAGCCGGCGCTCTTCGCGGAATCCAAGATCCCGTACTACTGGCGGGTCGAGCTGGGCAAGGACGACGGCCTGAGCATTCACGAGTACTGGCTGCACCACGAGCGGCATGAGTACATCCCCGCGGTCACCCACCCGGTGCACACCAAGCGGCTGGTCACGGACCAGCCGTTCGCCGTCGAGTTCGACGTGTCCGCGCTGCTGGAACTCTGAGCCTTCCCGTGCGCGGCGGCACGCCGTTCTGCCACGCGGGTACGACCCTGTGGCCGCTCTCCATGGGGACGCACGACACAATGGCCGGGTGACCCGAGCATCCCTGGACAAGCAGCCGCACGAAGTCGCCTCGATGTTCGACGACGTGGCGGCGAACTACGACCTCACCAACGACGTGCTGTCCCTCGGGCAGACGCGGCTGTGGCGCAAGGAGGTGGCCCGGGCCGTCGGGGCCCGGCCCGCGCAGAAGATCCTCGATCTGGCCGCCGGGACCGCGACGTCCTCGCTGCCGTTCGCGCAGACCGGTGCGTACGTCGTGCCCTGCGACTTCTCGATCGGCATGCTCCGGGTCGGCAAGGAGCGCCATCCGCACCTCCCGCTGACGGCCGGTGACGCGACGAAACTGCCCTTCCGCGACGGGGTCTTCGACGCCGTGACGATCTCCTTCGGGCTGCGCAACGTCCAGGAGACGGATGCCGCGCTGCGGGAGCTGTACCGGGTCACCAAGCCCGGCGGGCGGGTCGTGATCTGCGAGTTCTCGCAGCCCACCTGGGCGCCGTTCCGTACCGTCTACACCGAGTATCTGATGCGGGCGCTGCCCCCGGTGGCGACCGCCGTCTCGTCCAACCCGGACGCGTACGTCTATCTCGCCGAGTCGATCCGCGCCTGGCCCGACCAGCCCGCGCTCGCCGCCCGCCTCCAGCAGGCAGGCTGGGCGGATGTCGCCTGGCGGAATCTGACCGGCGGCATCGTCGCCCTGCACCGGGGCTTCAAGCGGACCGACTGAGACCGGCGGCAGGCTCAGTCTGTCGACAGGTCCAGCCGGAAGCAGTGGCCCGTCCGCTTCGACACCGGAGTCGTGAAGGTCTCGTGCAGCTCCATGCCGAGCCGCCGGGTCACCGCGACCGACCGGGCGTTCTCGGCGTCGACCATCGCGAACACCTCACCGACACCGGCCGCCCGTACCCGCTCCAGCGTCATACGGGCGGCCGTCGTCACATAGCCGTGGCCCCAGTGGGCCCGCCCGAGCCGCCAGCCGATCTCGACCTGGCCGACCGGGCCGAAGTTCTCGTACGGCCAGGGCTGCGCGCCGGTGAAGCCCAGCACCTCGCCGTCCCCGTCGAGCACCGTCCACAGGCAGAAACCGCGCTCCGCGTCGTGTCTGCGCTGCCGTGCGGTCAACTCCTCGTACTCCGACAACTCCTTCGACGCACCCCCGTGGAACTCCATGACGTCGGGGTCGTCGAACACCCGGTGCCAGGCGTGGGCGTCCTCCTCGGTGGGGACGCGGAGCCGGACGACCGGCGCGGGCTTGTTCACTTCGCAGAACCCTTCAGCTGATCGATCAGGAGGTCCCCATAGACTGCACCTGTCCAGTGCCCCGTGGCACGTGAAATCGAGTCTTCCGGAGTTCCCGCCGTGACCGAGCCCCTCTCCGAGCACACCGCAGATGTGATCGTCGTCGGGGCAGGCCCTGCCGGCTCGACGACCGCGTACTACCTGGCCAAGGCGGGGCTCGACGTCCTGCTCCTGGAGAAGACCGCCTTCCCGCGCGAGAAGGTCTGCGGTGACGGCCTGACGCCGCGCGCCACCAAGCAGCTGGTCTCCATGGGCATCGACATCTCCGAAGAGGCCGGCTGGCTGCGGAACAAGGGCCTGCGGATCATCGGCGGCGGCGTACGCCTCCAGCTGGACTGGCCGGAGCTCGCCTCGTACCCGGACTACGGACTGGTCCGCAAGCGGGACGACTTCGACGAGCAACTGGCGCGCCAGGCACAGAAGGCGGGCGCCCGGCTGCACGAGCGGTGCAACGTCGGCGCCCCGATCACCGACCCCCGTACCGGCCGGATCACCGGCGTCAACGCCAAGATGGGCGAGGAGAAGACCCCGGTCACCTTCCACGCCCCGCTGGTGGTCGCCGCCGACGGCAACTCCACCCGGCTCTCCATCGGCATGGGCCTGCACCGCCGCGACGACCGGCCGATGGGGATCGCGGTCCGTACGTACTTCACCTCGCCGCGTCACGACGACGACTACCTGGAGTCCTGGCTGGAGCTGTGGGACCGGCGCGGTGCCCAGGAGCGGCTGCTCCCCGGGTACGGCTGGATCTTCGGCATGGGCGACGGCACCTCCAACGTCGGCCTCGGCATCCTCGACTCGTCGGCCGCCTTCCGGGAGCTGGACTGGCGTGAGGTGCTGAAGACGTGGTGCGCGTCGATGCCGGAGGACTGGGGATTCGTCCCCGACAACATGACGATGCCGATCCGTGGCGCAGCCCTGCCGATGGCGTTCAACCGGCAGCCGCACTACACCAAGGGCCTGCTGCTCGTGGGCGACGCGGGCGGCATGATCAACCCGTTCAACGGTGAGGGCATCGCGTACGCCATGGAGTCCGGCCAGATCGCGGCCGACGTGATCGTCCAGGCCACGGCGCGGGCGACCCCGGCGCAGCGTGAGATGGCGCTGCACAACTACCCGAAGATCCTCAAGGAGACCTACGGCGGGTACTACACGCTGGGCCGCGCCTTCGTGAAGCTGATCGGCAACCCGAAGGTGATGAAGCTCATCACCGAGCGCGGTCTGACCCACCCGGTGCTGATGAAGTTCACCCTCAAGATGCTGGCGAACCTGACGGATCCGACGGGCGGGGACGCGATGGACCGGATCATCAACGGGCTGTCGAAGGTGGCCCCGAACTCCTGACGGCGGGGCCTGCCGCCTCCGCGGAGCTCCTTCCCCGGCGCCGGGCGCCGGGGAAGGCTCATGCGCGGCGGTGTTCCGTCAGCCGACGGCCTTCCAGTGGTCGTACGCGCTGACCATCTGGTAGGTGCGGTCGGGGCAGTAGAAGGAGCCGGCCGGGGAGTCGTAGGCGGTGTCGGAGTTGTCCGCCGACGCGCGGGTCCAACTGCCGTTGATCCGGACCGTTATGTTGCTGGACTCGAAGGTCTGGCCCGCCATGTCGACACAGGCGTCCGAGCGGCCCGAGCTGCCGACCGAGGAGTACAGCTCGTTGATGTCCCAGCCGGTGTCGCGCCCCGACTGGTTCTGGCCCGACTGGCTGAAGAGGGTGTCCCAGGAGCCGGTCCGGTAGTTGTAGAGCTGCGAGGTCCAGGCGTTGGTGGCGGCGTCGGTCTTGATGACGCGGCCGGTATACGCGCTGGACGAGCCGTCCGTGTAGGTGCTCAGGAAGGTGCTGTCGATGGGCACCGACGCCTCGAAGGCGACGCTGCCGCACCAGTCCCAGGCCGAGACGGAGGGGCCGGACTGCGTGTAGACGGTGACCAGTTCGATGCAGGAGCCGCCCGCCGGGTACATGGTGGGGGTGTAGATCGTCGTGGAGCCGCTCCGGACGTGCAGGGCCGTGGACACCGACTGGGTCGCGCAGGAGCCGTCGCTGCCCGCGATCGCCTTGAAGGACGTGCCCTGGGCCGGGTGGATGTCGGTCGCCAGCGTGCGGTCCGGTGCGCCGCCCCGCAGGGGGCCCTTGTCGGGCAGGCCGGACGCGGGGTAGCCGCGGGCCTCGCGGTGGGGCGTGGTCAGGGCGGCGAGCTGATGGTGCACCTGGGTACGGGAGAGCGCCCCGCCGACCGTACGGCCGGATGCGGCGCCCGCGGACGCGCAGACCGCGGCGGCCTGTTGGTGCGCGGTGGCGGTGGCGGTGGCGGTGTGGCCCGGTACGGGTGCGGCGTCGGCGGTGGCGCTGCCGAGACCGCAGGCCAGGAGCAGCAGAGTGGTGGCGCCGAGCGCGGCTGCCGTGGATGTCAGACGTCTCACGGGGATGCGTTCCTCTCAGGGTGGGGGCCGAGGAGTACGCGGAAAACCATGCTCATGACAGATCGCTGAGTCAATCGAAACGGGAATCTTTGGCCAGCTCTTGTCTGATTGCGACAGCACGGATTGCGGCAGGCCGGATAACGGCCGTCCCGATTGCGGCCGTCCCGATTGCGGCCGTTCCGGCTGGGGCCGTTTCCGATTACGGCAGCGGGGAGGCGGTCGGTTCGGGTTCGGGTTCGGGTTCGGGTCGTGGTGCGGGGGCGCGCCGGGGGAGCAGCAGCGGGGTCGCCAGGAGGAGCAGACCGGCGACGGCGATCGCGGTGCGGGGGCCGGTGACCGCGGCCAGCAGGCCCCACAGGGCGGTCATGGCAGCGATGGAGGTCTTGCTGGTGACCGACCAGGCGGAGAGCGTACGGGCGATCCGGTCCGGCGCGGTCTGTTCGAGGCGGTAGGTGGCGAGCACCGGGTTGAACACCCCGGAGCAGGTGATCAGCCCCAGCTCGACGGCCATCACGAGCACCAGCCCGGCCACGCCCGGCCCGACGAAGGCGAGTCCGACCGACCAGCAGGCCCGCAGTGCCCCGGCGGTCAGCAGGACCCGGTGCTGCCCGAACCGCGCGACGAGCCCGCGGGCCACCCGGGAGCCGATCAGACCGCCGACGCAGGGCCCGGCGAAGGCAAGACCGTACTGCCAGGGGGCGAAGCCGAGGTGGCCGAGCATCAGCACGGAGAGCAGCGGTGAAACCGCCATGATCAGGCCGTTGTTCAGGATCGAGTTGAAGAACAGCGGGCGCAGCACCGGGTGGTGGAGGATGTACCGCCATCCGTCGAGGAGGTCACCGGCGCGCAGCCGCGGTGCGGCGGGCCGCTCCGGGTGCGGCTCGTCGCCGCCTATCGCGCGGATTCCGGCGGCGGAGAGCAGATAGCTGACCGCGTTGGCCAGGACGGTCAGTACCGGGCCGAACATGCCGATCGCGGCCCCGCCGAGCGGCGGTCCGAGCATGGTGGCGGTCCAGGTCGTGGACTCGAACCGGCCGTTCGCGACGAGCAGGTCCTCCGGCCGTACGAGCGCCTTAAGGAAGGCGCCGCTCGCCGCCGTGAACGCGATGTCGGCCGCGCCGACCAGGACCGAGACGACCAGCAGCTGGGCGAAGCTGAGCAGACCGAACGCGTAGGCGGCCGGGACGGTCAGCAGCGCCGCGAAGCGGACCAGGTCCATCGTGATCATCACCGGCCGCTTGCGGCGGAACTCCACCCAGGGGCCGAGCGGCACCGCCACCACCGCGCCGACCGCAAGACCGGCGGCGGCGAGCAGGGACACCTCGGTCGCCCCGGCGTGCAGGGCGAGGATCGCGATCAGCGAGAACGAGTCGAAGGCGAGCCAGGTGCCGAGTGTGCTCACCGCGTACGCCGTCCAGAGCCACCCGAACTGCCGCCCCAGCGACTGCCTGAACGCCATGTCCGCCCCACCTCCCGCTCACTTCGCTCTCTCGCCAGGACAACCTAGCGCCGGCCTCTGACATCGGAGCGGGAGGTGCACCCCGCGCGGGAGCGCGGGCGTTGCTGCTGGGCTCACTTGCCCGAGCCGGTGTGGTAGCCGATCGGGTCGACGTAGACGTCGGGGGCGTTGCCGCTGGACGGGGAGACGGTGATGGCCAGCTTGCCGAGGTTGACGATCTCCGAGACCCGCTCGTTGGGCGGGGTGACGTCGAGCCGGGTGTAGGTCTTGCCCGAGCCGCTGGTGTCGGGGATGTAGTGGAGCAGGAAGCGGGTCTCCTCGCCGTGCGCGATGGTGACGGCGGAGCCGGAGGTGTCGGTGCGGGCGGCGTCCGGGCCGGTGTCGCCCAGTCCGTCGGGGCCGATCAGCTGGACGCCGGGGAAGCCGTGCATGGTGCACGCGCTGGGGCCGGTGTTCTTCATGTTGACGACGATCTCGTTCTTGGCCCCCGTGGAGGCGGTGCTGAGAGCGAGGTGGTCGGCGTCGCACGTGGCGGCCGACGTCGCGGACTGGGTCTTGGTGGTGAGGTTGCTGCCCTTGCCGGAGCCGCCGTTGCCGGAACCGGCGGAGGAGCCGGACGCCGAGGAGCCGGAAGCGGACGCACCGGACGCGGACGAACCTGACGACGAGGAGTCCGAGGAGCCCGAGGCCGTGCTCTTGTCGCCGGTGGAACTGCCGGCGGAGTTGGAGCTGTTGGTGTGGGCGGCGGAAGCGCTCGGTCCGTCGCTGCTGCCGCACGCGGTCAGCGAGAGGCCGGCCGCGGCGACGACGAGGGCGAGAGCGGAGATCTTCTTGACGCGCATCGGTACTCCAAGGAAGCGGTGTCGTCACGCTCGCTCCGGCTGAGCGAGCGTTGTTGCTTCTTTGGATCTCCCCGGACGGGTGAGTTGTTCGCGGCCGGGTCCCATCAAGACGCCCCTGTGACATGCGAGTCGAATCGCCGTGACGGAAGAGCGGAGGAAGCGGGACAGTCCGGGCGCCGGGCCCCGGGGGACGCGGACCCGGCCCGCCGGTCAGATCTGGTTCTCGCCGCCGTCGACGTACAGGTTGGCACCGAGGACGAAGCTGCTCTGCTCGGAGGCGAGGAACGCCACCGCGCTGGCGACCTCGTCCGCGCGCCCGATCCGGCCGAGCGGGACACCTGCGGCAAACCGCGACCTGGTGGCGGATATGTCCTCCGTACCGGCCAGGCCGTCGAGTCCAGGGGTGTCGATGGTGCCGGGGGAGACCGCGTTGACCCGGATGTTCCGGTCCTTGAGCTCGTTGGCCCAGGTCCGGGCGAAGGACCGGATCGCCGCCTTGGACGCCGCGTACGTACCGAACGCTGCGACCCCGTCGTCGGCGCGCACCGAGGCGTTGAGGATCACCGACGCGCCCTCGTTGAGCAGCGGCAGTGCCTTCTGCACGGTGAACACCGTGCCCCGCACATTGACGCCGAAGATCCGGTCGAAGTGCTCCTCGGTGATCTGCTCCAGCGGTGCGAGCGAGGCACTGGCCGCGTTCGCGAAGAGCACGTCCAGGCCGCGGCCCCGGGCGCGGACCGCCCCGTACAGCCGGTCCAGGTCGGCGAGGTCCGAGATGTCACCCGCCACCGCGGTGGCCCTCTCCGGGCCGATGGCCTCGACGGCCGCGTCCAGCGCGGACCTGCGCCGGCCGGTGATGAAGACATGTGCGCCATCGGCCGCCAGCCGTACGGCGGTGGCCAGACCGATGCCGGTGCTGCCTCCGGTGACGACGGCTGTCCTGCCTTCGAACTGTCCCATGCGAACGACCTCCGTGAAAGTTCGGTACCGATCGGTACGGAATGAGACCGTAGCACTTCCGTACCGATCGGTGCGGAAAGAGTAGGGTGGGTGGCATGGAGTCCCCGCAGAAGGCGCCGGTCGGCCGGCCGAGAGGTTTCGACGCCGACGAGGCCCTCGAACGCGCCATGCGGGTCTTCTGGGAGCAGGGTTACGAAGGGGCCGGACTCACCGACCTGACCAGCGCCATGGGCATCACCCGCACCAGCATGTACGCGGCTTTCGGCAACAAGGAGGAGCTGTTCCGGAAGGCCCTGGAGCGCTATACGGAAGGCCCCGCCTCGTACGGGGAGCGGGCGCTGCGGGAGCCGACCGCCCGGGAGGTGGCCACCGCGTTCCTGACCGGCTCCGTCCGCGCCACCACCCGCCCCGGCTGCCCCGCCGGCTGTCTCGGCGTCCAGGGCTCCCTCGCCGCCGGTACCCAGGGGCGCAACGTCCGCGACCTCCTCACCGCCTGGCGCGAACAGGCCATTTCCCGCCTCCATGACCGGTTCCGGCAAGCCCTCCGGGAGGGCGACCTGCCTGCGGACGCCGATCCCGGGGTGCTCGCCCGTTACCTCATGACCGTGGCGAACGGCATCGCAGTCCAGGCCGCGGGCGGCGCCACCCGGGACGAACTCCGTCAGGTGGCGGAGACGGCGCTGCGAAGCTGGCCGTCCGCCTGAGAGTCGCCCGCGGCTTTAAGCACTGGCATGGCCGCCACCCCTGCGGATAGCGTCATCCCATGTCCAGCCCCGAGTCCGACAGACCGAGGCCACCGGTGTTCCGGTGGCCGAGCTCCTGCTGACCGAGACCGGCTGACCCACGGGGTCAGGGGCATCTCATCGCACGGCTCCGTCGCCGCCGGTTCACCCCGGGTACGGGCCGCTTCCTCCTCGGCCGCGCGCTGAAGCGCCGCTCACCGAGTCATGTCCCGGAGGTTCGCTCCGGGCACTCTTCCGCGTCACCGCCCGCCGGACCTCCCGGCGACGTATGACGTACGCGGCCCCCTCCCCGTACACCGGCCCGCCCGTCCACGACGGTTCCGTCCCGAGGTCTCTCCACGGTCTCGCGGTCTCAAGGTCTCAAGGTCTCAAGGGGTCTGTCTCCCATGCCATTTGCTGTCTACGTCCTGGGGCTCGCGGTCTTCGCCCAGGGCACATCGGAGTTCATGCTGTCCGGGCTCCTCTCGGACATCGCCACCGACCTGCACGTCTCACTCTCCGCAGCCGCTCTGCTGACTTCGGCCTTCGCCGTCGGGATGGTGATCGGCGCGCCTCTCATGGCGCTCTTCAGCCGCACCTGGCCCCGGCGTCGTGCGCTGCTGCTGTTCCTCTCCGCCTTCGTCGCGGTGCATGTCATCGGGGCGCTCACCCCGGGGTACGGAGTCCTCCTCGCGACCCGTTTCGTGGGCGCCCTCGCCAACGCGGGCTTCTGGGCCGTGGCGCTGGCGACCGCTGCCGCCCTGGTGCCCGGGCAGTTGAAGGCGCGGGCCACGGCCGTCGTGGTCGGCGGGGTCACGGTCGCCTGTGTGGTCGGGGTGCCGGCCGGGGCGGTGCTGGGGGAGCGGTGGGGGTGGCGGTCGGCGTTCTGGGCGGTCGCGCTCGTCTCCGTACCGGCGGTCCTGGCGATCCTCCGGATCATCCCGGCCGACCGGCCCGCCACCGAACCCGTCCCCGCCCGTACCGAACTGCGGGCCCTGGCCCGCCCCGCCCTCCGGCGCACGCTGGTCACGATGGTCCTGGTGCAGGGGGCGACCTTCTGTACGTGCTCCTATCTGGAGCCGCTCCTCACCCGCGAGACCGGGCTCGGCGCCCGGTGGGTGCCCGTCGCGCTCGCGCTCTTCGGGGTGGGCTCGTTCCTCGGCGTCACCGTCGCGGGCCGGTTCGCGGATCTCCGGTCCACGGCCCTGATCGCCGGTGGCATGGCCGCGCTGACCCTGGGCTGGAGCGCCCTCGCCCTGACGGCGGGCAGCCCGGCTGCGGCCCTCGCCCTGGTCCTGACCCAGGGGGCGTTCGCCTTCGGTACGGGTACGGCGCTGATCGCCCGCGTCATCGCCCAGGCCCCAGAAGCCCCGTCCCTCGCGGGCGCGTTCTCCACGACCGCCTTCAACCTGGGCGCCACCCTTGGCCCTTGGGCGGGCGGTCTGGCCCTGGACACCGGTTTCGGCTACCGGGCGCCGGTCTGGGTGAGCGGTGCGCTGATGGCGTGTGCGCTGGTCACGGCAGGGGTACGGCGGGTGCGGGCCCGGGCGACGGGTCGAGCGTGAGGTAGCGCAGGGGGCGCACGGCCCATTCGAGGTGGCGGCCCTTGCGGAGCAGCAGGACGAATCCGCAGGGCTCGCCCCGGTGCAGCGCGGCGAGCGCGGGCAGCCAGCCGCCGTGCTCGGACCAGCGCAGGGCGCGGGCCGCTTCGCGCGGTGGCAGGCCGAGTACGTGGCTGGTCCGGAGCTGGGCGCGGATCGTACGGATCGCCTCGCGGGGCGTGGCGAGGACCCGCAGGTCAACGGGCTCGGGCCGGAACCCGTTCGCGGGCCCGTACCGCAGCACCTCCAGCCGGAAGCCGAGCGCGACCCGGGCGTCGGCGGTGTGCGGGGGAGGGGGTGTGTGGGGTGACGTACGCATGGCCGACCGTCCGATCGCAGCGTCTGGGAGTCCGGAGCGCCTGCCTCAACTGGGGTGTGGGCAGGCGGGGTTACGTTGCCCGGGGCGCGGCGCGGTTGCTGCTGCGGCCTTGGTGGCGACGTACGGTGACGGTAGCGTCACCGTTGCGGGCTCCGCAAGTATGCTCCGGAGCATTCATGCTTCCGGGTACGCGCGAAGGCCCTCGCCGCGGGGGGCAGAGGGCCTTCGGGGGTGGACCGGCGGGCCGGCTACTGGGCGAAGTGGTCGAACTCGCCTGCCTTGACGCCCTGGATGAACGCCGCGAACTTCTCCCGGCTGGTGGCGGCGACCGCGCTCGGGTCGTCGCTCTCGCGCATCAGGATCTCGCCGGCGTGCTCGGCGATCTCGACACACTGTTCCTGGCCGTTGGAGAAGGATGACTTCTGCCACGCAATTGCTTTGTCCATGCCGCCGATTCTCACATGTCCCGTGCGATGTGGTGAATGAAGCTGCGCGACTCCGAGGGCTCCAGTGAGGCTTGCTTCGCGACGTCGAGTTGCAGGCGATATCTGTGGACATCCGCCGCAGCGTCCAGGTAGAGCCCACGGATCGGGGTGTCGATGTGCACCGTGTCCAGCTGCGGAACGACCCCGCCCGCGTACAGCACGGTCTGGGTGATGTCGATGAACCGGTCGAGAGCGAATGGGACCACCTGCACGGTCACATTCGGCCGGTCTGTCGCCTCCACGAGGTGTTGCAGTTGTTCGCGGGCGATTTTGCGCCCGCCCACGCGCATGCGCAGCGCTGCTTCATGTACGACGACTTGGAATTCGGGCGGCTGCTCCCTATCGAGCACAGACTGCCTGCGCATCCGGTGTTCCAGTCGGGCTGCCACGTCGTCCTCGGGCAGCTTGGGGAGGACCGCGTCGAACAGTGCCTGGGCGTAACTGTGTGTCTGGAGCAGTCCGGGAAGAGTCACTGACTGGAGACAGTGCATGTAACGGGCGTGGTGCTCCAGCTCGGCCATATTCAGGAATCCGGGCGCGAGTACGCCCCGGTACTCGTCCCACCAGAACTGGCCCCGGTGCTCCCGCGAGATGGCGCACAGCGCCTCGACGAGCGCTTCGTCGTCGCAGGCGTAGAAGCTGGCCAGTCGGCGGATGCGGTCCTCACCGATACCGGTGCGGCCTGCCTCGATGTGGCTGATCTTGGCCTGGTCGGTCGAGATCAGCCCGGCGGCCTCCCGGGCGGTCTTGCCGGCGCGTTCACGCAGCTTCCGCAGTTCACCGCCCAGGCGTACCTGGCGGCCGGTCGGGTTGTCCCTTGGCGGCATGTCACCTTCCCCTGTCCGTGCCCAGTTTGGCCTGTCGTGGCGTAACCGGTCCACTCGGTCGTGTGAACCGTGGCGACAAGCTTGCTCCGGAGTCTCTGTGCCCCTACGGTCCTCACTGTACGGAGTTCTCTGCTGACATTCCGAAGTGCAGCCTCCCGCTTGCCAGTTCACGGCAGGCCGGGCGGGCCATGCCACGGGCCGCGGAGGGCGATCCGCGCTGCGGCCGAGACCGGCAACACGTAAGGGAGACCACGAGATGACCCCCGTACCCACCCGCCCCGTACCCCGCCCGCCCCTGCCGCAGCGTGGAGTCTCCTACCGGCTGGTCGCGCCCAACAGCCCGACCGCGCCCGGGATCGTGCGGGACTTCCTCGGAACCCTGCTACGGGCGACCGGTCACGCCGGACTGGTGGAGGACGGGCGCCTCTGTGTGAGTGAGGTCGTCACCAACGTGTACTGCCATACCCGCTCGCCACTCGTCCGGGTGGATGTCACGGTCAACCGGAACCGAGTGACGGTGTACGTCACGGACGACGATCCGGCGTCGCTGCCCTGGCGCGGGTACCCGGAACACATGCCGTGCGCCGAACACGGCCGGGGTCTCGTCCTCGTGGAAGCCCTCGCAGCCCGCTGGGGAACCAGGGCCAACGGCGAACCCGTACCGGAGTCCAAGTCCGTCTGGTTCACGCTCGAAACGGCCTGGTGAACGAAGGGGGCGCACAGTGGCCGGGGCCTGGGCCCTTCTCGTGCCGTTCCGTGCGCTCCGTACGGAAGGTCAGATGAGGTGGTCGAACTCTCCGGCCTTCACGCCCAGGACGAAGGCGCGCAGCTTCTCGACGCTGGTCGTCACCACTACGGCGGGGTCGTCGCTCTCGCGCATCTTGATCGAGCCGTCAACGGGTGCCAGCTCGATGCAGCTCTGATTGTTGTCTGGTCCCGAGAATGAGGACTTCTGCCAGTTGATTGCGTCGGTCATGTTGGTTGACTCCCAGTTCCGGTGCGATGCGGTGGATGGGTTGGGCCGACTTCGTCGGGCTGAGCGAGCTTGGTCCTGTGTGTACACCCCGAGCGACTGCTTGCGCCAGGGGGCCGGGTCCGGTTCGGGGAGCGCGACCCCGGTGTAGAGCCTGTCGGTCAGCAGATCGGCGATCGACTCAGGGGGTCTCCCGACCCCCTGCGACTTGATACGAACTAAGTTCGTTAAGTAGAACTTAGATCATCAAGGCGAACTAAGTTCGTATGCGTGTCGATGGCCTGGAGGTGTGTGATGCGGGTTTCCGTTGTCGGAGCCGGTCTGGGGGGCCTGGCTCTCGCGCAGGGACTGCGTGGTGCCGGGATCGAGGCCGACGTGTTCGAGCGCGACCCGGGGATCGGCGCACGGTTTCAGGGCTACCGGCTGGTGCTGGACCCGATCGGATTCCGGGCGGTGCGCGACTGTCTGCCGACGCGCTGGCATCCGCTGCTGGACGAGATCGTCATGGACGCCTCCGCCGAGCAGATGATCCTGGACCCGCAGCTGAACGAGATCGGCAGGCTCGGCGCGGGCCGGACCGGCATCGTGGTCGACCGGCAGGTGCTGCGACACCTGTTGCTGACCGGCCTCACCGTGCACACCGACGCCGCGCTGACCGGCTACGACGTGCTGGGCGACGGCAAGGTCCAGGCCCGGTTCGCCCGCCGCGACCCGGCCACCGCGGACCTGCTCGTCGGCGCGGACGGTGTCACCTCCGTGGTCCGCGGGGTGTTGTCGCCGCAGACCACCCCGACCGACACCGGCGTCCGGTTCGTCATCGGCCGCACCCCGCTGACCGACGAGTTCGCCGGTCTGTCCATGGCGTACGGCTCGAAGATCACGGACGGCGGGGTCAGCCTGCTGCTCGGCGCGATGCGCTTCCGTACCCCGCCCAGGCAGGCGGCCGAGCGACTGGCCCCCGAGGTCACGCTGCCCGACATCGGCGACTATGTGCGCTGGGCCATGATCCTGCCGTCGAACGGCTCGCTGGGGGACCTGTCCGCGCAGGACGCCGTGCTGTCCCGGATGGAAGGGTGGCACCCGGAACTGCGTGCGCTGATCGAGCAGGCCGACCCGGACAACAGCACCCTGTTGTCCATCCGGGCCGTCGAGCCCGGCGAGCGCTGGGCGTCAGGCCCGGTCACGCTGCTCGGCGACGCGATCCACGCCACATCGCCGACCGGCGGCAACGGCGCGAACACCGCGCTGCGCGACGCCGACCTGCTGCGCCGCTGCCTGAGCGAGGCAGGCGAAGGCCGCGAGGAGCTGCTCGGCGCGGTCGACGCGTACGAGCGGCAGATGTTCGCGTACGGCGCCGAGGCCGTGCGCAGCAGCCTTGAGAAGCTGCCCGCCTTCGCCCCCGGGGCGAGACTGTCCTGAGGCCGAAGCCCACCCCGGACGACCGGCCGGACCGCCCGCCCGCTCGTGGCCGGCCCCCGCCCCGCTCAGTCCCCTCGCCGCGCGGCCACCCTGAACCGCAGTCCGGCGCGCTCCAGCCGGGCCCGCAGGGTCGGACCCATGGCGACGGCGGGGGTCAACTGGCCTGCCAGGGCGGGGAGTTCGTCGAAGGCGAGGCAGAGCGCGGACTCGCCGAGGATCTTCGCGGTCTCGTCGTAGCCCGGGTCCCCGCCCGACACCTCGGTGCAGACGCGCCGGCCTCCGCCCTCGCCGACGAACCGGACGCTGAACCAGCTGCGGGCCCGGCGCTCATCGGACGGGCCGTCGCCCGGGGCGAGGCGGCCGGAGATCCAGCGCCGGGCGGCGGGGAGCTGGGCGGGGGGGGCCCCCCCCCCCCCCCCCCCCCCCCCCCCCCCCACCACACCACACACCCCCCGACCCCCC